>JAKMDG010000045.1 GCA_022428035.1 Longimicrobiales bacterium | reverse complement strand
GTCTGAGAGATCGCGACGTCGCCGAGTGCGATCAGTCCTTCATTCTGAAAGAGCGGCTCGAAGAGGGCTCCTCCCGACGTGGTCTTCCACAGTCCGCTGTGAGCGGTCGCCGCGTAGTAGATGGCCGGGTTCGCCTCGTACACGGCCAGGTCCGAGACGCGCCCAGACATGGTCGCCGGCCCGATCGAGCGGAAGTGGAGAGAATCGAACTCTTCGGCGATCGACTGCGCCCGAAGAGGGGTGACCACGGCCAACCCCGCTACGCACACCAGTGCCAGCAAGGGACGGAGGGAAGGCTTCATGAGGCGTCTCCAGGACGTCGGGCAGGCGGCTGCAGCGGACGCGCAGCACGTCCCCCGCAAGTGATTCCGGGGGACGCCAATGTCGGCCGGGGGCTTAATCCCGGAAAGGGGCTCATGGACCGACCTCGGCCATTCACTGAGTTCGGTTACCTGTGCAAGCCATACGCCACCCGATCGTCCCCTGAAGAGCAACACGAGTCGAACAGCTCGAGTCCACTGGGTGAGGAGGCCTCATGTCCCTGAAGACGCTCGCACTGGTCAGTGCCGTAGTACTCTCACTGTCCCCCACCGTCGGGCGCACGCCCGATCTTCGGCCTGCACCGTTCACGATCGAGCTGCCGAGTTCGGCACTCACCGTGACCGGGCGCGTCATGGATGCCACGACAGCGCAGCCCCTGGCCGGAGTGCAGATCTACGTGCGTGGAACCAGCAACGGCACCCGCAGCAACGCAGCCGGGAGGTTCACGCTGCAGCTCTCGGACGCGCTCCGTGGGTCAGAGATCACGATCGTGGCCAGGCTGATCGGATTCTCAGAGGTCGCGTCGGCGCTCTCGCTCACGGAGGGCACCCACACCCTCGACCTCTCCATGACTCCGAGTGCGGTCACGCGTTCGGATGTGGTGGTGCCGGCCGGGCCCGGTTCGGCAACGCGACTACTCGAAGCCCCGGCAAGCATGGACGCCGCCTCTGTCGGGATCGCACAACGCTCGGTGCTCTTCAGAGCAGCTGAGCCGGTCGACCGCGAAGGGTACGCGCATATTTCAGAGAACGAGTGGGTCGGCGTTGGCGAGGACCCACTCTCTACCTTTTCCATCGACGTTGATCGCGCATCGTACTCGAACGTGCGTCGGTTCCTTCGCGACGGCATGCGCCCACCGATCGATGCGGTGCGGATCGAGGAATTGGTCAACTACTTCCCCTACTCAGACCCGGCGCCCGACCAGAACGGAGAGCACCCGTTCTTCGTCACAGCGGAGGTCGGGCCAGCGCCATGGCAGCCCCTCCACCATCTGGTGCGGATCGGGATGAAAGCGCGAGAACTCGACATGGAGGACGCCCCGGCAAACAACCTGGTGTTCCTCCTGGATGTATCCGGCTCCATGAGCAACGCGGACAAGCTGCCGTTGCTGAAGAAGGCGTTCGCGATGCTCGTCGAGGAACTGCGACCGGAGGATCGAGTGTCGATCGTGGTCTATGCGGGGGCAGCGGGTCTCGTTCTGCCGTCGACCCCAGGCAGTGAACGCGAGACGATTCTCTCAGCCCTGGAATCATTGCGCGCCGGTGGCTCCACCGCGGGTGGCGCAGGCATCCACCTCGCCTACTCCGTCGCCGCCGAGAACTTCATCGAAAACGGCAACAACCGTGTGATCCTGGCCACGGACGGCGACTTCAACGTGGGCGCGTCGAGTGATTCGGAAATGATCCGCCTCATCGAAGACAAGCGCGAGGACGGGACCTTCCTGACCGTGCTCGGCTTCGGCACCGGGAATCTGCAGGACGCGAAGATGGAGCAGATCGCGGACCACGGAAACGGAAATTTCGCCTACATCGACAGTGAACTCGAGGCGCGCAAAGTCCTCGTCACCGAGATGGGGGGCACGCTGCTCACCGTCGCCAAAGACGTGAAGATCCAGGTCGAGTTCAATCCGGCGCGGGTCGCCGCATACCGCCTCATCGGGTATGAGAACCGTCTGCTGGACGCGCAAGACTTCAACGACGACAGCAAGGACGCTGGCGAACTCGGCGCGGGGCATACGGTGACGGCACTGTACGAGATCGTCCCTGTGGGAATCGAGACCCCAGCCGAGATCCCTACTGTGGATCCGCTGCGCTACCAGCGTGATCCTCGAAGACAGATCGCCGATAACGAGGAATTGCTCTTCGTGAAGCTGCGCTACAAGGAACCCATGGGTGACGTCAGTCAGCTCGTGACCCGGAGCGTCGCAGACGTGACCCACGAGACGTCCGACGAC
>JAKMDG010000524.1 GCA_022428035.1 Longimicrobiales bacterium | reverse complement strand
GGGCGAGAGCCTTCACCAGACCCACGCTGTCGACGCTGGCCACCGCCGCATCTGTCGATTCGTAATAGACGATTTGCCCCAGCCCGGCACCGACCGTGTCGATTACCAACGCCTCCGACCCACCCTCTTGAATCCGGGGCCGAGGGTTCCGCATATGGAGATCGGTCAAGGAAAGGTTCTCCAGCGGTCCACGACCGAGACTGATCTCGCGGATCTCGGTCGGCTCGAACGAGGCCTGGACGTCGAACGAAGTACGTCCGGCAAATTCGACCACGTCCACCACCGGATCCCCATCGATCAGCTCGACGTCGAGGCGGAGCTTGAGAACCTGTTCTTCGAGAAGTTCGAGCGTGATCTCGAACGCCCACTCGACATCGCGGGAATCAATCGGCTGCTCAAGCGACGCCAACACGGAATCCGTCTCGGTGTCGATCAACCGAAGTCGCGCCACGTCGAGGGCAGCGATCACGGACGCAGACGGTGGCGCGGAGAATTTTGGCAGGGTCGCGAGCGTCACCGTGCGTGGTGCGAATGCGGCTGTCGGGCCGTCCACCTGCACGCAGCCCGCCACAGCCAAGGCCATAGCGCCCAACCCTAGACATCGAGTCAGTCGAGCCAATCTTTTCTCCAAAGGGGGGGCGATCACGACAAGCTCAACTGACCTCCGCCCTGTCAAGGGTCGTGCCAGCTTTCGCGTACTGATTTCGATACGGCCAAACCATTGCTGCAATGGTAGATAGCCAGTCGGACCCGCGCGGGGCCAATCCGAGCAGCGATGCAAACCCACCACACCTTTCCGAGGTCAGGAGCCTTGGTCCGCACCCCGAACATTCACTCTACTTAGAGGAGATCCTTTAAGTCCGTATAATTCTGGATCGAAGGCTGTACTTGTGAACAGGTTCTCCGTCAAACGCCTGTCTACCCCTTTACGAGTGCGCGCTGGCGGCCGAAAGCACATCGGCCCCATGTTACAATCGCGACGTGTCCGCACGGACCATGTGCAAGCCGGATCCGGCGTGCCGTCTCTCGGGTATCACGCGAGACTGAACAGATCGATCGCATCAGTGCAGGAGACGAGGGATGACCAGTGCGACAAATAAGGCCCGACACCGCAAGGCTCTGTCGCTGGGCTTGGGCATTTCCGTTGCCGCTCACGTCACAGCCCTGGTCGTCGTGTCCCTTCCTGGTTCCGGTCTAGGCGACTCCGATGCGCCCCGCAGTGCGCAGCCCACGGAGAGCTTCGATGCAGTCGAGGTCGTGCAACTGGCTGAACTGACGCCACCCATGTCACCGGCCGATGCTCCGAGGCCGACTGCGTCGACGGCCGGCGCTCGTTCAGAAACGCCGACGGCCGGCGGCGACGCCAGCTCGCTCGAAGCGCTGCTCGCGGGTCTTGCACCAGCGACGGTCGCCCTGAATCGGCCCAGGGAAGGAGGCCCGGTCGTCACCTTCACTGATCTCGATCTGATCAGCGAGGACAAGGACCTCATGACGGCCCTGTACGGAGACCTCCTTTCAGGAACCACGCAGGTCGACCCTTCGGGCGGGGGCCTCGGCGGCCTTCTCAGCAGTATCGGCTCGGCCTTGAGCGGTGGAGGTCATTGTCCGACCCCAGTTGCGGGGTTACACCCGCTGATGCTCCGCTAACGGCTGCTACCTCGAAGCGAGCAAGCTCACGATCTAAGTCGGGCGAGTCAGTTCCAGAGAACGGATCTTCCGGTGAAGCGTTCGTGCTGAGATTCCAAGAAGCGCCGCGGCTTGACCTTGATGCCAGTCGGTGTCTCGGAGCGCGCGTTCGATGGCCATGCGCTCTAGCTGGTCTAGATTCAGGGAAGGCATACGGGTCGATATTGGAGGCACATCCTCCTCCGCGCCCCCACCTTCAAGCACGGGACCAGACGCAATAGAACCGGCTAGATCTGAGGCGCGGATCGTCTGTCCACTCGCAAGTAGCGCAAGTCGTTCCACTACGTTGCGCAACTCCCGAACATTGCCAGGCCAGCGGTACGACTCGAGGAGCGCCATCGCCTCGGCCTCGACCGTCCACCAGTCCGATTCGCCAGGGCAAAACTCTTCCAGAAAGTGCGAAACGAGGAGATGGATGTCACCCGGCCGCGCTCGCAGGGGCGGCAGGTCCAAAACGATCGAGTTGATCCGATAGAACAGGTCGGCACGGAATTCTTCGGCGTCCACCAGCTTCTGAAGGGGCCGATTCGTCGCGGAGACCAGCCGGAAGTTCGTCGGGAACTCCTTGATACCACCCACACGTCGGAACCTTCGTGTCTCCAGAACACGGAGGAGTTTCGCCTGGAGTGGCGGGGCTAGATCCCCGATCTCATCGAGGAACAGAGTTCCTCCGTCCGCCATCTCGACAAGCCCGATTTTCCGCGAAGCAGCTCCCGTAAAGGAGCCCTTCTCGTGACCGAAGAGCTCCGACTCAGCCAGAGATTCGGCCACCGCGGCACAGTTGAGGGCGACCAGTGGAGCGTCCGCACGTCCCGAGAGGCGATGCAGTTCACGAGCGATCAGTTCTTTCCCTGTCCCTGATTCGCCATACACGAGGACTGAGACGTCCGAGGCAGCCACCCGGGCGAGCGTGGCCAGGGACTCTGTTAGCGTCTGATCCTGTGTAATGATCGACACCTCAGAAGCATCTCGACGCGCGGCCGCGCTGAACCGCTCGCTACGCCCAATCGCGTCCTGGACCTGAGCGGCCTTCCACACCAGGGCAACCAGACGCTCACCGTTGACCGGTTTCTCAAGGAAGTCATACGCGCCGAGCTTCATCGCCTTGGTGGCCGTAGACACCGTGCCCTGACCGCTGAGGAAGATCACCTGCGGTCGGTGAGGGTCGCCCCCGATCGCCTCGAAGACTTCAAGCCCGTCGAGCGCCGGCATACTCAGGTCGAGGATCGCGACGTCGAACACATCCTCTCGTAGCGCCCTCAGCGCCTCTCGACCGTCCGGGACCTGTGTGATGCTGGAAGGGG
>JAKMDG010000047.1 GCA_022428035.1 Longimicrobiales bacterium | reverse complement strand
GACCACGGATTTGGTGATGGCCGGCGTCTGGGTGCGACCGGTGACTTCAACGCAGATATCTCGATCTCTGGCCTCGTTCACGGATCAAATACGGTGACGCTGACCCTTAGCTCTTGGCGCAATGATCCGCTTCAAACCGAGGTCCTGCTCGAACGGGATACTGGGTCTTCGCCATTACCACTTGAGATTCGTTGGAGTGACGTCAATGACCCGCAGGATGTCGGTCAGTATGTCGACGGTCGATGGCGGTTGGATGACGATGGTCTCCGGACAGCTGAGACCGGCTACGATCGCCTCTTCTTGCTCGGAGATACGACGTGGCAGGATTATGAGCTGACCGCCTCATTCAAGATCCACGAGGTCGACCTCAAGACTGGTCCCGCCAGCGGCGCGAATGGACTGGGTGTGATCATGCGATTCGCTGGGCACGTCGACGGTGGACCACGAAACTTTGGCGCGGGTCAGCCCAAGTGGGGGTACCAGCCATTCGGGGCTATAGCCTGGCTTCGATGGCTCTCGGGCCCCACGCGTCGACCGTCGAATCAGTTCTACCGGGGTGACGGGGACTCGACCGTGGACTTTGATGCGGCCGAGATCGAGTACGACGCATGGTACATGATCAAGGCGCTTGCCGAGAGCCTTCCGGATACACCGCTAGGTCTTGGGGTGACGAAGTACAGCTTCAAGATTTGGCCCCATGGTGAATCGGAGCCAACCGATTGGGTCTGGCAGGAGATTCAAGAAAGTCGCGATGCGTTGAGGCGCGGCGGTGCGGCGCTCGTTGCGCATCACGTTGATGTCACCTTCGGAGACATCACGGTGGTTGCGAAATGACGTGGGGGGTGTGGGCGGACTTTGAAGTCCGATTTGGTCAGCCGCTACATCGGGCTCCCGAACGCGATCGTAGCCTTTGATCCCGGTGGAGGAGTACCCGTCCGAAAGTACGCGTTCGATCAGTTTCCAATTCGGTCGCCCGGAGCAGGCCCGAGGGCGCGAGGATTCATTGGGATTTCGTCTAAAGTAGGCCGGCTCGGACTCCTCCTTTATCTTCGTCGGTCCGAGCTGGATAGGCGTTAGTCGCTTTCAGGATGTCTCAAGAACACCTTCCGAAACGCGCATGAAACACATCGACGGGTCTTCCACGCCCCACCACCCGGCTGACCCAAACAACTTTGTACTCCCCGCGACGATGCAGCGGCTTCTGGGTCGCGACGACGGTGAGTCTGTCCGGCTTTACCGGGTCGCATTCGAGGAAGGCGCGCGCACGAACTGGCACACGCACAACGAAAGCCAGCTTCTGTTCGGGGTGAGCGGGCGTTGTGCCGTGGTGGACCGGGATGGTCACGAGCTGCTGCTGGACCCAGGTGACGTCGTCGTGATCGAAGCCGGCCTTGAGCACTGGCATGGTGCTGCTCCTGGAGGCCCGGGCGTGCATCTGGCCATCAACGTGGGCACAGAAACGACCTGGTTGGACTCGTCTGCGGGTGAAGGCGCCGGCCACCCATGAACATCCTCGTGGATCAATTCACTGCGCACGTACGACGCATCACGGTGGGTATGATCGTGGCTCTGGCCGCCTGTGCGCCTGCCGACGCCCCCTCTTCGGCTCCTGATACGTTCACCGTCGCGTTCGAAACCAGCGAGGGTCCGTTCGAGGTCGAGTTCGTGCGTGCGTGGTCGCCGATCGGGGTCGATCGTGTCTGGACACTGGCTCAGACCGGCTATTGGAGCGGCTCGCGTATCTATCGCGTCAACGATCGATATGCGCAGTTCGGATACTCGGGTCAGCCTGAGCTGGATGCCGAGTGGGTGCAGAATGGCATCCCCGACGAACCGGCTCGCGCGAGTAATCTGCGCGGTGCCGTCTCGTTCGCGCGTGGTGGGCCCGGCACACGATCCAGCATCCTCTTCGTCAACCTGGGTGACAACTCGAATCTGGATGCGATGGCGTGGAATAGCGTCGTCGGCTTCCCACCTGTGGGTAGAGTCGTGTCCGGAATGGAGTCGGTAGATGGACTGTACTCGGGCTATGGCGATACCCCCATGCAGTGGGAGGACTCGATCGCGTCGAAGGGGAATGTGTTCCTCGATCGTGAGTATCCACTGCTCGACTCGATCACCTCTGTGTCCGTTCGTTGACGAGGCACTGGTTGACGAGGCACTGACAGTCGGGTGTTGAGGTCCGGTCACCCTCTTTGCCAGGGTGGCCCGGGTTCTCGTGTGTGGGCGTGGACGACCTGCACTCGCTTGCTAGTTGCGTGCGCGCGATCGACCTTCGCCCCTTCAGGTGGTTTACTGCTCGCTTTCTTTCGGAGCTGCCCATGGGGCTCGTGCGTTCACTCGCTCTCTCGCTCGTCCTGATCTCGATGACCGCCTGTAGCGCGCCCGCCGAAAACACCGCTGCGACGGAGGCTGCGGTTACGGCCGAGGCTGCTGCTGCGCAACTTGAGCTGGAGGACCTGATCCGTGTGACGCGAGTCCTCCACGAGAAATTCACGTCGCTCGCAGAGGCGATACCTGAGGACGACCTCGCGTGGCGACCGGTGAGTGGTGTTCGCTCCGTCTCGGAGGTCTACGTCCACATTGCGGCTGATAACTGGTATGTGCCCGCGTTGATGGGCTGGGATGCACCCGACGAAACCGGTGTGACCGCCGACGTCGAGACGTTCCGGACGTACCAGGACCAGGAGATGTCGCGAGCGGACATGCTCCAGGTTCTGGACGGCTCATTCGACTTCCTGCTCGGGGCCATGGAGGAGAGTTCGGGCGAACTGGACCGAGACGTCGTGCTCGGAACGCCGACGACGGTCGGGGATGTCTGGATCCGAGCGGTGGTCCATCTGCATGAGCACCTCGGCCAGAGTATCGCGTACGCCCGCACGAACGAAGTCGTGCCCCCGTGGAGTCGCTGAGCTGTAATCCCTTCAGTCCGTTTCTCGAGGCGAGCGGGCTGGTCGTCCTCGACGGAGGGTTGGCGACCGCGCTCGAGGCGAGGGGACATGCGCTCACCGATGAACTCTGGTCGGCGCGACTGCTGCGGGACGATCCCGAGGCGATCGCCCTCGCGCACCGGAGTTACGTCGCGGCTGGCGCCGATTGCCTGACGACGTCGAGCTATCAAGCGTCGTACGGCGGATTTATAGCGGCCGGTATAGAGCGAACAGAGACAACGGCGCTTCTGCTCCGCTCGACCGAGCTCGCCCGACGTGCCGTGGAAGCCCGAGAGCCCGGGGCGCGGTCGACGCCTCTCGTCGCGGCAAGCATCGGTCCGTACGCGGCGTTTCTTGCCGACGGCTCGGAGTACACGGGCCACTACGAGGCCTCCCCGGCCGAGATCGACGCCTTTCACCGAGAGCGTTGGGAGACGCTCGCGACGAGTGCCCCGGACCTGATGGCGTGCGAGACGATCCCGAATGGAACTGAAGCCGAGGCTCTGCTCAATGTGCTCGCTGCTGATGATCGCCATTGGGCGTGGTTCAGCTTCTGCTGCGGGGATGGCGGACACCTCTGGGATGGCACGCCGATCGAACAGGTCGCGACAGCATGTGATCGAGCCTCACGTGTGGCCGCTGTCGGCGTGAACTGTACGGCTCCCCGGTTGGTGCCAGAGCTCGTCGAGCGACTCCGCTCCGTGACTGATCTGCCGATCATCGTCTACCCGAACTCCGGGGAGCGCTACGAGGTCAGCACCCACTCGTGGCGTGGTACAGACGAGGCGTGGATGGCGTCGATCGACGCATCGATCCGAGCTGGAGCGAACATCATAGGTGGCTGTTGTCGGATCGGCCCCCCGGAGATCGCAGAGTTGCGACAACGAGTCGACCGCGGAGATTGGACCGGCCCATGAACACCCAATCCACCGACATCGACGCCTCGACCGCGCTGAATTGCGCGGTGGGAATCGTTCCCGTCGGCGTGCATGTACTCCGCACAGTCGGGTACCTGACCGAGGAGCTGACCTTCGTGACCAACGTAGCCGGGGTAGACGGCTGGACGGAGCGTGTACGATGACCAGCCCTCTGTCTGCTGATCAGGTCGATGAGCTTCGAATGGAGCTCGAGCGACAGCTGGCGCGTCTCCAGAAGAGCATGAAGGTCACGGATCAGGCGCTCCGGACCGTGGAGCTGGATCAGACCGCTGTGGGGCGACTGTCTCGAATGGACTCCCTGCAGAACCAGAGCCTCTCGAAAGGCCTTCGCGAGCGAGAGGTGGTTCGTCTGTCCCAGATCCGGGATGCGCTCGAGCGCGTACACGGGGGGACCTATGGCGTGTGCACCGAGTGCGGAGGAGCCATACCGTTCGAACGGCTGTTCGTGTTTCCAGAGGCGCCCGAGTGCGCGGATTGTGTGAGCTGAACCGAGAAGAGGAGGTACGTGATGCAATCGGATGCCAAGACGGTCCAGGAGTATCTCGACTCGCTACCGGAGGATCGCCGCGCAGCGATCGAGACCGTCCGACAGACGATCCTCGAGCGGCTGCCCGACGGATATGACGAGGTCATGAACTGGGGTATGATCACGTACCAGGTACCTCTGGCGACCTACCCCGAGACGTACAACGGCGAACCGCTCATGTACGCGGCCCTGGCCTCACAGAAGAACCACATGGCGGTCTACTTGTCCGCGGTCTACGCCGACCAGGGTGCGCGAGAGGCGTTCGAGCATGCCTACCGGGCTACCGGTAAGAGGTTCGACGCCGGCAAGTCATGCGTTCGCTTCCGGACGCTCGATGACCTGCCAGTCGATGTGATCGGGGATGTCATCGGTCAGATGCCTGTCGATCGCTTCATCGAGGTCTACGAAGCCGGGCGCTCGAAGGCCCGCATGCGGTCCAGGTCCGACTGAACATCGGGGCCAAGCCGAATCAGCCGACCCTGGACGTCCCTACCGTAGCGGCGGCCGCTGTGGTCGCCTGGGGCGTCGCCATCGCTGGCCATCAGGCCGGACACGCACTGATTGCGAGTGCGTTCGGAGCTTCTGTGGAGACGGTTACCGCGCTTGGCGTCACGGGCCGGTGGGGTGCGCTACGGACGCCGGGCACTTTGCTGACGAGCGTGGGCGGGACGGCCGCTAACCTGCTCGTGATGGCGGGCGCGTGGAGAAGGATGCGACCGTCTGGTCCTCCCGGGCTTCGGATAGTCGTCGCATGGCTACTCTTCACTGCAAGCGGTTGGATGGTCGCCGGGCACCTTGTGCTCTCCTCCGTGATTGGAGCGGGTGACTGGATGACTGTCATGGATC
>JAKMDG010000031.1 GCA_022428035.1 Longimicrobiales bacterium | reverse complement strand
GCTTCTCGAGGCCGGAGTACACTTCGGCCACCAAACCCGTCGTTGGAACCCGAAGATGAAGCGATTCATCTTCACGGAACGCAACGGGATCCACATCATCGACCTCCGCAAGACGCTCGACCGTCTTGTGGCCGCGCAGCAAGGAGTTCGCGAAGTCGTGCTCCGGGGTGAGCGTGTGCTCTTCGTCTGCACCAAGAAGCAGCTCCGAGGGGTCGTCGAACAGGAAGCGCAAAATTGCGGTTCCTACTGGGTGACCGAGCGTTGGCTCGGCGGCATGCTGACGAACTTTCAGACGATCCGGCAGCAGATTCGTCGTCTGAAGGAACTCGAGCGGGGCGCTGAGGAAAACGCATTCGAGTTCTACACGAAAAAAGAACGGCTCATGCTCGAGCGTGAGCGGATCAAGCTCGATAAGTATCTGGGTGGCGTGAAGGATATGTCGCGTCTCCCGGGTGCCATCTTTGTTGTAGACGCGCGTCGTGAGGGCATCGCGATCAAGGAAGCCAAGAAGCTCGGCATCCCGATCATCGCCATAACGGACACCAATGCAGACCCGGATGTCGTGGACTTCCCGATTCCGGGGAACGATGACGCGATCCGGTCCGTGACGCTCATCGCCAAGGCGATGGCCGACACGATTTCGCTCGCGCGCCGTGAGGTGCCGGATGACGAGCGCCGTCGTATCGACGAGATGGAAGCGACGACCTATTCGACAGAAACGGGTGAGACGACGGAGAAAGAGGCGCCCAAGCGTCGGCGCCCCCGTAGAAAGCGTCGTCCCCGACCCGAGGTCATTGCGGCGCACAGGAAAGAGGACGGCGAGGGTTCAGGCGAGGCCGGGGGCGATGAGGCCGCAGCGGAGGCGGATGTTCCCGCCACCGTGGAATCGCCCGCCGCGGAGAGCGAAGCCGCGACGGAAGCTGAGGGTGCGCCGGAGGCTGAGAAGTCAGAAAAGTAGTTTTGGGGCGCTCAACGCCCCGTTCCGCTCTCCGGAGCGGTTGAGGGTGGCTGTAAAAGGCTCCCGACCGAGGCGGCGCGGCCAAGTAGAGGTCCCGCCGCCTCGTTTACGATCCGGTACGAACGACGAACCGGTGCCCATCGAGAAGTTACGATCACCATGAGTGAAGCAACGATGATCAGCGCAGCAGATGTGAAGAAGCTCCGCGACATGACTGGCGCGGGTATGATGGACTGCAAGAAGGCCTTGACCGAGACCGATGGCGACCTGGACAAGGCTGTCGATCTCCTACGTGCCAAGGGTGCTGCGAAGGCCGCGAAGCGTGCCGAAAAGTCCGCGAACGAAGGGACCATCGGCAGCTATATCCACTTCGACAACCGGACTGCGGTCATTGTGGAGGTGAACTGCGAGACCGACTTCGTCGCGAACACCGACGACTTCAAGGCGCTCGCGAAGGACATCGCGATGCACATCGCTTCCACCAACCCGCTGTCGATTTCGCCCGATCAGATCGCGGCCGAAGTCGTCGAGCGTGAGCGGGCGGTTTACCTCGAGCAGGCCAAGGAAGAGGGCAAGCCCGAGGAGATCGCGGCGAAGATTGTCGAGGGCCGCATCCAGAAGTTCTTCAAGGAAAGCACGCTCCTCGCTCAGCCCTTCGTGAAGGATCCCGATAAGACGATCGAACAGCTCATTACGGAGGTGTCCGGAACCGTGGGGGAGAAGATCGAGATTGCTCGTTTCGCCCGGATGAAGATCGGCGAGCAGGGTTGATTGGTGGCCGATCGCACTGAACTCCAGTACAAGAGGGTCCTCCTCAAGCTTTCGGGCGAGGCTCTGGCTGGGGAGCGGGGATTCGGCATCGAACCTGTGGTGGTCGGTCGACTGACGGACGAGATCCGTTCTCTTGTCGAGATGGGTGTGTCGCTGGGGATCGTGATCGGTGGGGGTAACATCGTCCGGGGCGCGATCGCGTCGAAGGGTGGACGCATGGATCGTGTGCAGGCCGACTACATGGGCATGCTGGGTACGATCATCAATGCGCTCGCCGTCCAGGACCTGCTTGAGGCCAAGCAGGTCGAAACGCGTGTGATGACCGCGATCCGGATGGAAGAGATCGCGGAGCCGTACATTCGACGACGCGCGATGCGGCACATGGAAAAGGGCCGTGTTGTGTTGTTCGCGGGCGGTACGGGAAATCCGTACTTCTCGACGGACACAGCGGCCGTCCTGCGCGCGATCGAGATGGAATCGGACGTCGTGATCAAGGCTACGAAGGTGCAGGGCGTGTACACGGCAGATCCGGTCATCGACCCGACTGCCGAGTTCATTCCCACGATTTCCTTCCAGGAGGTCGTGCAGCGCGAACTGGGCGTGATGGACGCTGCAGCTGTCGCCCTGTGCAAGGAAAACGACCTGCCGATCATCGTGCTGAATCTCAGTGATCGTGGTGCGGTCGCGGGCGCTATTCGTGGTGAGCGGGTGGGCACACTAGTTTCGTAACAGATTTTCGGGGTGGACCCTGAGTCCGCTCCATTGAACGCTCTCAGTACTCCGGAGACGCAGATGGCGACCGTCGAAGAAGGCAAGACCCGCATGGATGCCGCGCTCGAGGCGATCCGCCGTGAGTTTGCGACCGTCCGCACCGGGAAGGCTACCCCATCGCTACTCGACTCTGTTCGAGTGCAGGCCTACGGCTCCCTGATGCCGCTGAACCAGGTGGCGACCGTCAACACGCCTGAGCCGAGCATGATCATGGTGCAGCCGTTCGACAAGACGCTGCTCTCTGATGTAGAAAAGGCGATCATGACCTCGGATCTCGGCCTCAATCCGATGAACGACGGAAATGTGATCCGCGTGCCGATTCCTCCGCTCAATGAAGAGCGGCGGAAGGAATTCGTGAAGATCCTTCACAAGATGGCGGAAGATGGTCGGATCTCGATTCGCCACGCCCGGCGTACCGTCCGAGAGGAGATCCATGAGCTGGTCAAAGAACACGAGCTCGGAGAGGATGAAGGACGCCGTCGTGAGGACCAGCTCGAGAAGCTGACGCATGAGTACACAGACAAGATCGAGAGCATGCTGAAGGCGAAAGAAGAAGAGGTCATGGCCATTTAGGCCGACCTCCAACTCGCCAGATCATGCCCTCCGATCGTCTCGACCGCGTGCGCCGTGAGGGTGTAGTCCCTTCTCACGTCGCGATCATCATGGACGGGAACGGCCGGTGGGCTGGGGAGCGCGGTTTGCCTCGCCATCTAGGTCATCGTGAAGGCATGAAGTCGGTGCGTGAGGTCGTGGAGGGCGCGGTGGAGGCCGGGCTCGACATCCTGACGCTGTATGCGTTCTCCACAGAGAACTGGAAGCGCCCACCTCAGGAAGTCTCCGCACTCATGGGGCTGCTGCAGCTCTATGCCCGAAAAGAGGCGGTAGAGCTGCGCAGACGAGGGGTAGAAGTGCATGTTCTCGGCGACCTGGACCGTGTCGACGGGGTGACTCGCTCGGCCGTGGAGCAGCTTGCCGAACGCACCCGAGGTGGCGACCAGCTGCGACTGAATCTGATGATCTCCTACGGAGGGCGCGAAGAGCTCCTTCGCGCGGCGCGCACTCTGGCTGAACGAGTACGCTTGGGAGAGCTGGAGTCGTCGGAAATTGATAATGAGGTCCTCGAGGACTCGCTCTTCACCCGGGGACTTCCCAATCCGGAGTTGCTGATTCGCACCTCCGGTGAACACCGGATCAGCAACTTCATGTTGTGGCAGCTGGCCTACACCGAGCTTCACATCTCTCCGGTCTACTGGCCGGATTTTGATCGGGAACACCTCTTCGAAGCCATCCTCGACTATCAGCGCCGTGATCGCCGCTTCGGGCGGGTCAGCGCTGGCGTCGAGGCGTCCTGAGCCGCGAACTGTGAGCGAGCTCTCGAAGCGCGTTGCCGTCGCCGTCGTGGCGATCCCGATCGTGCTCGCGTTGGTGTACTTCGGTGGCTGGTTTGTCGCGATCCCTCTGGCGGTGTTCGCAGCCTGGGGGGCGCACGAGGTATTCCGGTTCGCCCGGGAGAAAGAGGTCGAGCCGATCGAGTGGGTCGGGGTATCGGCCTCCGCGTCGTTCGTCCTCGTGGCCGCCTGGCGCCCGGTCTTTCCGGAGTTCGCTCCGTTCGCGCTCGCCATCGTGATGACGGCGAGCGTCCTGGCCGCGCTCGAAGCCATGCGGACCCGAGGTCCGGAAGGGAAGCCGCTGTCAGCTGCGGCGGTGACCGTGTTCGGTGCGATCTATACTGGACTCGCGCTAGGCTTCATGCCCCTCCTGCTCGGGCTCCCCGAGCACCAGGGGTGGACAGCCGGGGCAGCGGACCCGCTCGCCTCCCTCTACATCGTCGCGCTCCCCCTGGTAGCCACGTGGGTGGGCGATGCGTCCGCCTACTTCGCAGGCACCTGGTGGGGGAAGGGGCGAGCTCGCCTCGCGCCGACCATCTCGCCGAACAAGTCGTGGGTAGGCTTCTGGGCGAACCTCGCCGGCGCAGCCGTCGCGGGGATCGCGTGGCTGGCTGTCGCTGGGGCCCGTCTGCCGGATCTGGCGGACGCAGGAGTCCTGCCATTCGCGCTCGTGGGCGCCATACTCGGTTTCGCTGCCGTGATCGGTGACCTTCTGGAGTCGGTGTTCAAGCGTGAAGCGGGGCTCAAGGACTCTGGTGGGCTCTTCCCCGGCCACGGTGGCGTTCTCGATCGTATCGATTCCCTGATCTTTACGATCCCAGCGTCGTACGGGCTCCTCATCCTCCTGGCCAACCTCCCGTGATTCGCGTCGCGATCCTCGGCTCGACTGGCTCCATCGGGCGAAGCGCCCTCGAGGTGATACGTCGACACCCCGAACGCTTCAAGGTCGTGGCCCTCGCCGCCAATCGGAGTGTCGACACGTTGGCGGCACAGGCTGCGGAGTTCTCACCAAGGACGGCCGTGCTCTGCGACGACACGGTCGCTCTCCCCGACCGGAGTGACGACGCGGTGATGTGGGGGCAGGGCATCGATGCGATGCTCGAGATCGCCGCCCACCCCGAAGTCGACGTGGTCCTGAACGCCCTGGTCGGTGCGGCCGGCTTGCGACCCACGTTGGCGGCGCTCGAGGCTGGGCATCGGCTGGCCCTCGCCAACAAGGAGTCGCTGGTTGCCGGTGGCGCACTGGTGCTCGCCGCAGCCGAACGCGGGGGCGGCGAGGTGGTGCCGATCGACTCGGAGCACTCAGCGATTCTGCAGTGTCTGCAAGGGTCCACGGACAACGAGGTCCAGCGGATCACGCTGACGGCCTCTGGTGGCCCGTTTCGAGGTCGTCCCGCGGGAGATCTCGTCGATGTGAAGGCCTCCAGCGCACTCCAGCATCCTACGTGGGACATGGGCGCGAAGATTACCATCGATTCGGCAACCCTGGCCAACAAGGCGCTGGAGGTGATCGAGGCGCACTTCCTCTATGGTTTGGAGTACGATCGAATCGGTGCGGTAGTTCATCCGCAGTCCATCATTCACTCTTTCGTAGAGTTCGTGGACGGCTCGGTCCTGGCTCAACTCGGCTTTCCGACGATGGAATTGCCTATCCTGTACGCACTCAATTACCCGGATCGCGTAGATGACCGGGCGTTGCGTACCTATGACCCCGTGCGATCCTCCCCTCTCACCTTCGAGGAGATCGACCACGATGCGTTTCCGATGTTTTCGTTGGGGGTTGAGGCAGGGCGGCGGAGCGGATGCGCACCGGCGGTGTACAACGCTGCGAATGAAGTAGCCGTTCAGGCATTTCTGGAGAATCGTATTCGATTCCCCGAAGTGCCTGACATGGTTCAAAGAACGATGGACCGGATCGGGGCAGACGAGCCCCGTGATCTAGACGATGTGATCGCCGTGGACTCGGCGGCGCGCTTGGTGGCAGCCGAAGAAGCTGCTCGCTGCGGGGAAGCTATGGGGGCGACGTCATGACCGTACTTGCGACCGTCATTGTGCTCGGTGTGCTGATTTTCGTGCACGAACTGGGGCACTTCTGGGCGGCGAAGTCCGTCGGTATTGAAGTCCAGAGATTTTCGATTGGCCTCGGGCCACGCGTGTTCGGATTCACGCGCGGGGAAACCGAGTACATCGTCAGCGCCATCCCGCTCGGTGGCTATGTGAAGATGGGCGGTATGGACGACGAGATGATGGAGCAGATCGAGGGCGGTGAGGTGCCCGGCCCATCTCGGGAGCCCAGCGATCGCGACTTCGACGCCAAGCCGATCTGGGCCCGCACGCTTGTGATCTCCGCGGGCGTGATCATGAACATGCTCTTCGCCTTCGGCGTCTACACGTTCCTGGCGGCCAGTTACGGAGAACGTCACTACGACAGCACGCGGATCGGCCGGGTGCTGGAGAGTACGCTACCGACGGGGACCGAGGCACTCGCGGACGTCGAGCGTGGCAGCCGTATCGTGCGAATCGGTGGTGAGCCGATCGAGCATTGGGGTGACATTCGACGCGCTTTGTATGAGGGCGAGCCGGGCCCTCTGGTGATCGATCTGGTCG
>JAKMDG010000013.1 GCA_022428035.1 Longimicrobiales bacterium | reverse complement strand
CGGCTGGGCCTTCGACGTCCTTGCGGATCCGGTGATCGAGGTCGACGGCGACGACGCCTTTGGGCGTTGGTTCCTGCTAACGCTGCTGATCGACCCGGACAGCCAGGACCCAGCGTGGAGCATCGCGACCCTGGACTACGAGTACAAGCGAATCCACGGTCGATGGAAGTTCTACAAGAACCATTGCATCCACGAGCACCTGCTCTCCCCCTACGATAAGGGGTGGGGGCCGAAAGGAGGTAGCCGCGTCTCCTCACAGACCGAGGCGTCGCCGCAGGTCCACTTCGAAAAGATCCGCGCTCAGGGCGGCAAGCAGCGCCCGGGTCGGCGAACGCGATCCATTCGTGGCTGGACCGTCCCGACCCTGGAGCCAGAGATCTGACCCGGAGGTCGTCAGTCGATCATTTGCCGCTGTAGGTAGAGCGAGTCGATGTACTCGCGGACGGCGTCGATGCGGCCGTTCCGCATTTCGAAGACCAGACAATGATCGGTCTCGTACTTCTTTCCGTTCAGGCCCGTGGAGTGGTGAGTCATCTCGACGACGACATGAGTCGGCGTGGCGACTACGCACGTGTGCTCGAGGTCGTAGCTGTCCATGCCCGTTGTGAAGAGACCTTTATCCACGGCGAAGTACTCGTCGAAGATCGCCTGTCGGCCGTGAAACACGGAGGCCCAAGGCATCGACGGAGGCGTCGTCCAGGTCGCATCCTCGTTGAAGCACTCCATCGCGACCGCGTGGTCTCCCCGACCGATCGCGTCGAGGTAGTGGCGGACGTGCCGCTCGCTGCTCTCGGCATCCATGACTCTTCCTCCTTCGTTGGTTTCGTGATCATCGCACTTCGAGATCGCCGAAGTCCGGATCCCGGAGAATCGACCACATCTCGAGCGGCGTGAGCGGGTTCTGCGTGGCGGAGCGCCCGAACCTCGTCCAATAGTAGTTTTGGGCGCGCGGGTCGCTCCAGGCCATCTTCTCGTTCCGCTCGTCGATCATCGCGTTGTACTCGCGGTACGCATCCAGCCGCACGTCGATCGATCGTTTCTCTTCGAGAACGAGATGTTCGATGCACTTCAGGGCGAAGACCGTCTCCATCTCCTGAAACGCGGGAACGAGGAGCCCGCCGTTGCTGTTCGGCCCGTAGAGCGTCCAGAGGTTCGGGCAGCCGGGAATCATCGCGCCGGCGTACCCCTGCGCCCCGGTCTCCTCCCAGAGCTTCTCGACCGTCATCCCGTCGCGCCCCGTGATCGCCATCGGGAAGAGGTACTCGGTCGCTCGGAAGCCCGTCGCATAGACGATCGCGTCGACTTCGTAGACTTCTCCGCTCTCCGTCTCGACGCCCTGCTCACAGATGGTGCGGATCGGGTCGGTCACGAGATCGACGTGATCCTGCCGTATGGCGTCGAGGATGCTGTACGCCGAATCGACGATGACCGGCCGCGCGGAGAGAACCGGATGCTCGGGGGTCATCGTCGCGAGCAGCGCTTCGTCGTCGCCCAACTTCTCTCTGAGAAAATCAATGCAGTTGTCACGGGCCATCTTGTTGAGTTCGCTGATGGCGTGTTCATCCTCGAAATCGGGGTCGATCTGCGCGATCGGCGCGAACCCGGCAGAGAAGCCCCCTGCCACTCGTAGGCGCATGAAGTTCGTGTGGAAGGGAAGGTTGCGGTCCAGCCACGGGACCTCGGGCGGGAACGCCTCGCGGTAGCCGGGTGACGGGAAGCACCACTGCGGCGTGCGCTGAAACACCGTGAGGTGACCCGCATCGAGGGCGAGTTCGGGAATCATCTGGTAGCCGGTGCAGCCCGTCCCGATCACCGCGATGCGCTTCCCCTTCTCATCGAAGTTCCGAGGCCATCGCGCGGTATGCCACGAGGCCCCCTCGAAGCGATCGACACCCGGGATGTCGGGATCGCCTGGCCGGTTCAGAAAACCGACCGCGGTGATCACCCCGTTCGACCGAAGGGTCTGCTCTCCCCCCGGACCGTCCACGAGGATCTCCCACATCGACGTCTCTTCGTCCCAGGTGAGCGACTTCGCTTCGGTCTTGAACGTGATGTGGTCTCGCACGTCGTAGGTGTCCGCGACCCAGTCGAAATACTTCTGGTTCTCGGTCCAGGGGCAGAACGAATAGGGGTAGGAGTAGTCGGAGGCGAACACGTGGGTGTAGAGCCGACTCGGCGTGTCTACGCGCGCACCGGGATATCGGTTTTCATGCCACGTTCCGCCTACGCCCTCGTTCTTCTCGATCACCTGGAACGAGATGCCCGCACGCTTCAGTTGGATCGCCGCGTTGAGCCCCCCCATTCCCGAGCCGATGATCGTCACGCTGAAGTCGCGAGCGCGCTCACCCGGGTCGCGCGACCAGTCGAGCCCGCGTGCCCACGGATTCACCGCGAGCTCCTCGAGCCATAGATCGAAGGCCTCGGGCTCGATGTCCTTTCCCATCGTGAGCGCGATGCTCTCCGGCAGGCGATCGTGAGGCCCCATATCGATCGGTCCGGCGCCATCGTCTCGATAGGCCTTGAGGAATTCTGCTGCCTTCCGCCGGATCAGGACGGCGGCGTCCGGGCTTGCTTCGATCCCGCCTGTGAAGCCCTGGGCCGTTCCCGCGACGACGGCCGTCGCCGCGATCTCGGGGTCCCCGGTCAGTTGATAAACCAGGCCCCGAAGCACCATGGGGTCGGCATGCTCCAGGGCAGAAGCGATCTCGGCGTCGCTTGCCGAGAGCAGCTCAGTTCGGGGAGCCATCGGTTCGTTCGGATCCAGATCGGCGAGGTCGGGGGCGCGTTTCATCGTTCCGCGATTATAGGCGATGTGGGAATGCCGAGCGGGCGTTCCCGGGACGCTGGCAACCCCGCACGGAGAGCGTGCGGCGAATCAGGCAGAGGCCCGGATCCTCTCAAAAAAAGAGATAGGGAGAGAAGG
>JAKMDG010000005.1 GCA_022428035.1 Longimicrobiales bacterium | reverse complement strand
GTTCACGGGCACGAGAGACTCCACGAGCGACCAGGCCTCGCTGGCGGGAACGTTCCGTCCCTGCTTCCCGATGATCACTCCAATTTCGCCCTCAAAATCCACCCGTTGGGAGATGGCAGGCATCACGATCGCATCCCCTTCCCCAATGAGCGACGACGGCGGCTTGAGGAAGATCAGCGGCTCGTCGGGAACTTCTCCGCCGAGTTCGGCGGCATGTTTGGCGTAGTTACGACCAACGCAGACGATCTTGCTCGGGGAGATGGTGTTCATCGGGGCTCCGTGTGATGGCGGTCGGGCGCGCCGGGCGCCGGCTGGTGCATAGATATGAAGAAGGGCCGTCCGATCATGCCAGACGGCCCTGGAAGTACTGTGTTTGCGGCGATTTCGCTACGCCCGACAGACTCAGCTGCCCCCTTCCTGGGTATGGATCCAGGTGCCGATCAGCGCGCCGAACGCCGCGATCGTCAGGAGTACCGCGATCACGGTCCACCAGAATCCGATATCGCTGTATCCGGTGTCCCAGCCGTCGTTAGCCCGGGTGAGCGCGCCGAAGGCGATACCGAGGTAGACCACACCCACGCCCATGCCGAGGATCCGCTTCATGTGCTTTTCTGCCGTTTGCTCGAGGACGCCGGCGGTTCCACCCCTCCGGCGGCTGAAATCTACGAATCGCTCGCGAGCGGACCAAGGGGTGTCACGCGTCCTCGTAGAAGCTCCTCAATCGGCGTTCGAGATCCGACCATGGCCCCTTCACCAGTGGGGCAGGCGGGAGGGAGTCCTGGAGGTATCGTCCGTAGCGACGCTTCACGATCCGATCGTCCAGAATCACCACTGCGCCGCGGTCCGTTCGTGCTCGAATCAGCCGGCCAAAGCCCTGTTTCAGTCGAAGAGCGGCATGGGGGAGCATGAAATTGGCAAACGGATCCTGCCCCTGGCGCTCGAGCGCCTCCATGCGGGCCGCGGTGATGGGCTCCGTAGGGACGCGAAAGGGCAGCTTCTGAATGAGGAGCCCACGCAGCGGATCGCCGGGCACGTCGACACCCTCCCAGAACGACGAGGTCCCCAGAAGGATTCCTTTTCCCGAGTCGATGAACCGGTCGAGGAGGCGGTGCCGATCCTCCTCACCCTGCACGAAAAGCGGCCACGAGCGATCGAGCCCGCGGTCACGTACCCCCTGCGCCGCGCGTCGCAGCGCCGCGTAGGAAGTGAAGAGTCCGAAGAGGCCGCCATCGGTGATCGTCGCGAAGCTCTGAAGTACGTCGAGAGTCGCGTCACCGAAGCCCGGATCACCACCGCCGGCCGCGGGAAGATCAGTCGGAATCGCAACGAGCGCCTGTGTCTCGAAGTCGAATGGCGACATAACGATGCGCTCGTCCACCTCTACGTCTTTATCGACATCCTCCAGAGCTCCGACTCCGAGGCCGAGCCGTCCCCTCAGGAAGTCGAAGCTTTGTCGGGTCGTGAGCGTCGCGGAGGTCAGCACGGTCGTCTCGGCCTGCATGAAGAGCGATTCGCGGAGTACACCGCCGAGCTCAATAGGGGCTGCAGCGAGGACGAGATTGGCACTGCGACCGCGCCCGCGGGACTCGATCCAGCGCACGAAGGCGCTGGCGTCGTCTCCCGGTGCCAGGACCAGCCGCAGCCCCTGTACCGTGGCCGAGAGCCTGCGCTCCACCGAGCGCAAGTCGAGCAGGCGCCCCTCCAGGACCTCCATCCACTCCTCGACGAGTTCCAGCCGGGCCCGGAGCTCAGAGAGCTCACGCTCCAGCTTCCCGAGCGTGGCGAGGACCCCCTGCAGTTGCACTGCCACATCGTCGTTGGCCGCGGGCTCGAACGCCCCGTCCTCGCCGAGGCGTACAGGGACCTCTCCGGGCGGCGCCAGAGGCTCGAGTCTCTCCAGCAGGCCATCGACCGCGGCCCGCCCTCTCGATAGTGCCGGGCGGACCCGATTTTCCAGGCGCTCCCGGATCTCGTTTCCGTTCTCGGATCCCCCGACCGCATCGTGGATCGTGGTCAGGATCCCCCGCCCCCGACGATCGAGGCGGGACATCGCCCGGTAGAGCCCGCGCCGCGTGATCTGGACCCCGAGGTGCGATGTGGCCGCATCCTCCACATTGTGGGCCTCGTCGAGGATCACCCGCTTGTACGCCGGCAGCACGGCTGCCTGCGTGTAGTTGGCGGTGGCCCTGCGTACGGCAAGATCGGTAAAGAGTAGGTGGTGGTTCACCACGAGCAGTTCCGCCGACGCGGCCTTGCGTCGGGATTTCTGGTAGAAGCACTCCTGGAAGTGGGGGCAGCGGGCCCGGAGACAGATGTCGGGGTCGCTTCGTACCTCCTCCCACGTCTCGTCCGACGGCCGGAAACCCAGATCAGAGAGTGATCCGTCCTCCGTAGTACCGATCCATTCGATGAGCGAGTGCATCTCGTCGCTGCGGTCCTCCTCGAAGAGGCTCGACTGACTCTCCGACGCGAGACGAGCTCGTCGGATCGAGATGTAGTTACCCCGCCCTTTGACGAGAGCCCAGCGCACGTCCCCCAGGAGGCTCTGTACCAGGGGCAGGTCCTTGTTCGCCAGCTGTTCCTGGAGGTTGATCGTATTTGTGGAGACCACCGTCCGCTCGGAGTTCTCCTGCGCCCAGCGCACGGCGGGCACCAGGTACGCCAGCGACTTTCCCGTGCCGGTACCGGCCTCGACGATCGAAATGCCGCCCTCGTTGAAACGGGTTACGATCGCGGCGAGCATGTCCCGCTGCCCGGGTCGATCTTCGTACCCACCGTACCGAGTCGAGAGGGCCCCTGCGGGCGCCAGAATCGCGTCCAGCTCGTCACCGCGAAGGAGGACCCGCTCGCGTGGCTTGGGCGGCTCAACGACGACGTACAACTCACTCGCGTCGTTGTTGATAATCGCTGTTCCGATCCCCTGGTCGTACAGGACCGCCGCGACGCGCATGTCGGCATCCGAGGGCTCGAGCAGGCCACTCGGATGATTGTGGAGCATAACGCTCCCCTCGTTCGCGTCGCGAGCGGCGACGAGCACTGCTTCGAAGTTGCCCCGAGCGACGGCCCTGGGGCCCCGAACGACCCGCTGTTCGTCGACCTCCGCGAGGAAGCACACCTCCCTGCCTCCGGCTCGCGCGATCTCGGTGCTGAGCCGCTCAGCCGCTTGTGCAGACAGCGAAAGAGGCAGGACGGGCGCCGAAACGGCACGCCGCCCTCCATCGGCCGTAGCATCAGCCTCCTCGTGCTCAGGCTCGAGCCCGTCCAGCCCGAACAGCGCCCGCGCCGGAACGCTCATGGGGAATCCCTCGGGAATCTCCGAACTCAAGTCTTGAGCTTCTGCTTCTTGGCCGCGGGAAAGAGGACGTTGTTCAGGATCAGGCGGTACCCCGGCGAGTTGGGGTGCAGGGCCAGGTCCGTCTGCGGGTCACCGATCTGGTGCTCTGCATCCTCAGGGTCGTGACCACCAAAGTACGTGAACGTGCCCTCTCCAAGGTTCCCGTGGATGTACTTGGCCCACGCCCCTTCCTGAGCGAGCACGATCGTGCCGGATTTGAGTCGATCCTCCCGGAACGAGGTCGTCAGGCCGTAAAAATCCGACAGGACCGACTCGTGGTTCTGCGTCAGCATTGCCGCAACCGGATCGAATTTCGCCGAGAAGTCGAAGAGCGTGAACACACCGAGTTCGTTTCTCCACGGCGTGTTCACCTGGTGACCGTCGATGTCGGAGAACGCGTTCACGGAGGGTGCGATCTGGACCTGTGCATCCGTGAACGCCATGGTCCGAGCCCAGTCCAGTTTGCTCGACGCATTCGGGTCCGGAGGCGTGCCGTCCGAGTAGGAAGCGGCGATGTCGGCACTGTGTGCGGCTAGCGCGAGCTCGAGTGTCTCCGTCGCCGAGCACATCGCGAAGAGGAAACCGCCGTCTTCGACGTACTGTCGAATCGTTTCAGCCACATGCTTCTTGAGGGCCGGCACGTCCGCGAAGCCTCCGCGTCGGGCGATCTCCTGGTTACGAGCCACCTCTTCCTGCAGCCAGGGGGCACCGGAGTAGGTCAAGAAGAACTTCGAGTACTGCCCAGTGAAGTCCTCGTGATGGAGGTGGATCCACTCGTACTCCGAGAGGTCACCCTCGATGACCTGATCGTCCCAGATCTTGTCGTAGTCGATACCGGCATACTCGAGCGCCATCGTTACGGCGTCGTCCCATGGGGTCGAGTTGGGAGGTGTGTAGATCGCGACCTGCGGCGCGCGCTCCAGCGGGACGGCTTCCATGTTCGAGGCCGCCACAGTCGCCCGCATGCGCGCCTCGGCGGAGGCGTCCATCGTTTCGACGCTCACACCCCGAAACGCCGCCTCCCTGCGAATGTCGTCGCGGTCAGGCAGCAGGAATGACCCGCCTCGGTAGTTCAGCAACCACTCGGCCTTTTCCTGCTGGTCCAGTGTCCAGTAGGTCAGACCATACGCCTTCAGATGATCCTGCTGAGACCGATCCATGGGTACGAGCAACCACTGCGCCGACAGCGCCGCTGGAAGCGTGACCCAGAACGTGAACAGCAGGACGGCGGCAGAGCACCGCTGGCCCGTTCGACGCGTCATCAACCTCGTCCTCTGAGCCGCTGCAGCTCGACACGGGCATCCGGCACGACGGCGGCGTTGGGTCGGTTCGCGATCAGGTCCTCCAGAAGGCGAATCGCCTCGTCTGTCCCGCGCGGTGTTCTGGCTCGATAGCGAGCCAGAGCCAGTGAGGCCTCGGCGACCTCCGCAGCCTGCGGGTACTGTTCAATCAGCACGCCACGAATGTCCGCCGCGATGGCATCCTCATTGCCATCCATCGCGAGTCGTGCCGCCTCGGCGAGCAACACTGGCGCTTCTGTGTTCTCGACGGTGTGTGCGGCCTCAGTGAGTTCCAGCGCCGCTTCGCCATGACGTCCGTGATGGGCCTTCACGCCCGCATCAGCAAGCGCCTCAGCGCCAGGCGCCGACAGGCGTCCCAACAGGCCCGCAAACTGGATGACGGACGTCGCATCCGACGGAGGTAGGCCTGTCAGTGCGAGGAGGAGTGCCGAGCGCCCTTCCTCAATGGCGCCGTCCGCCAGGAGCAGGTACGCCCGCTCGAGCGAACTCTTCGGCCCGTTCACGCCCTCCAGCACCGCTGCGGCTCCGGCACGGTCACCCCGAGACTGCAACACTCCGGCGACCGTCGCCGCAAGATCGTCGACCTCTGGTGCATTGGGGAAATCGTCACGAAACGCCTGGAGCATGATCCGAAGTTGCTCAGGTGTGGACCGGCTGCTCTCGAGTCGTATGACCTGGGCGGTCGCACGCCGGCGATCCACGGATCCCGGTGAGAACGAGTCGGCCACGCGACGCTGAGCTTCGAGCGCCGTGATCGTGTCACCCGCTGCGAGCGTCACGTCGATGATGCGCTGATCGAACTGGCGGCGCTCCGCCGGACTTGAAGCTCCTGAGCCGAGTTCGTCGTATGCCCAGGATGCGACCTCCGGCATACCGGCGTCGCGAGCCCTGCGCGCAGCATCGGCGAGGAACGTCGTCCGGGCCCGACCATCGAGGTCACTTGCGACATCACGGACCAGATCAAGCGCGACCGCATCGACACCCAGGTCGAGTGCGACCCGAGCCCCGGCTCTGCGACGGGCCAGCATGTCGGATACAGCAAGACGATCGACCACTCGTCGGGCAGCCTCGTCCGGCGCGTCTGAGAGCCCCTGCACACGTCGGGTAACCGTAGAGACCTGCGCCGCATCATCCCCGACGGCTGTCGCCCATTCGTCCGCAGCCCCGAGCGGATCGCCCGTCGCCGCCAGCAGGTCACCGATCTCCATCGCGAGCGCACCGGGGCCGATGACGTCCCGGCCCACACGCAGGAGGGCGAGGGCTTCGTTCGCTCCGAACGCCCGTTCATACGCCCGACCGATCTCCCGGTAGACGATCTCGTTCTCCGGCTCTGTCTCGAGCCACGCATCACCCTCCCTACGCACGGCCTCGAGCGAATCGACCTGAGTCAGCACCCTCAGCTTCAAATAGCGCACCCCGGAAGACGACGGATCGTCCTCGAGGAACGCATCGATCGCGGGGAGAATCCGAATGATCTGGTTCTGCTTACCGAGTACTCGTTCGAGGGCGAACAATCCGCCGGAGAAGCTGGGTCGCTCATCGAGCAGCTCGAAGAGGACGGCCTCCGCGCCATCGTAGTCCCCACGC
>JAKMDG010000556.1 GCA_022428035.1 Longimicrobiales bacterium | reverse complement strand
GGATTCTCGAGACTGATCTGATGATGCCCTTTGGACTGTCTGGCTTCCTGCCCGGAGGCGGGACGTTGCCCGACGACTTCCCGTATGGCGGACTGCAGCTCTTCGAACTCGACGCCGCAGCAGGTGTCGCGCGGATGGGGCCCGACATCACGATTCCGCTGAGACCGTTCTTTGGGTCATTCGGTGTCGCCCCGCCGGTCCTGCGGGGCCGTGTGTCGAGTGGGCCACCGGGGTATCACGCCGGCAACCTCGACAACAAGGAGTTGATTCCGGGAACGAGTCTTTTCCTGCCGGTTCACGTACCCGGCGCGCTGTTGTCGATCGGTGACGGACACGCAGCCCAGGGTGATGGAGAGGTCAGCGGGACCGCGATCGAAACGTCGATGAGTGGCACCTTCGAGATCGTGCTTCACAAGAATCAGACGCTCTTGTGGCCGCGGGCCGAGACCCCCACGCACTACATCTCGATGGGCCTCCACCCCGACCTCGACGAGGCCGCGCGTCTGGCAACCAGGGAGATGGTCACCTTTCTCGTGAGCGAGCGGGGCATCAGCCGTGAGGACGCCTACGTTCTGTGTTCGGTGGCGCTCGACCTGCGAATCACTCAGCTCGTCGATGGTACCAAGGGCGTCCATGGGATGCTGGCCAAGGGCCTCATTCGGTAAGGCCTGCCAGTCGGGCGGCGTAACCTAGTCGTCGCAGCCTGCGTTCTGGACGGCCGCCTGCAGCTCCTGAAGACGGTCTTCCACAGCGCCCTGCGCCTCGGCTCGTTCCAGGAATTCGTGCGCCTCATCGCACCGTTGCGCACCCATCGCGGCTTCGGCGGCGATGAGCCACAACGCCGATTCGGTGGGGAGATCCCGGGCCACCGACGCCCTCAGCTCCATGGCCTCTTGCCATCGTCCGCGGGCCGCCGCGACATCGGCCGCAGCGATCCTCAGGCGCCAATCGTCCTGAGGCGTGATCGCGGCTCGGTCCGCGACGGCGTCCGCGCTGTCGACGACGCCCCCCTGGAGGTATGCGAGAATCGACTGCGTAGCGCTCATTCGACCGACGGGAGCGAGGTCGAAGGCGACGGAGAATGCCCGCCCGGCTTCGATCCAGCGACCTTCGCGCTGCAACTGCGCACCAAAGTCTCTCCACAGGGCCTCGTCCAGCGGATGTACTTGTAGTGCTTCCCGGAGGAGTGTTTCCCCTCGTGTCGGGTCACCGCCTTCATATGCGAGTATGGCCCCGATCCAGAGGGCCCGGTAGGACCCGGGAGCGTCTTCGATTAGTTGAGGAAAGAGTGTCTCGTTGTCGTTCCAGATTGGTACACGCATCGCGGTGCGAGCCAAGCCCAGGACGAGCATGACTCCAAGAACTGCGGATGTGACCACCGGCTTGCGGCGTAGCCCCAGCACGAGAAGCCAGGCTACAGCGATCACCGTACCTACGGAGGCGAGATACAGCGTGCGTTCTGCGAGCAGGATCTCCGTTGGCACCAGTACGTTGGACACGATCAGCAGTGAACCCGCTGTCCACGCGATCCCAAGCGACACGGGGGCCGCTCGATCACGCACTGAGTAGGCCACAGCCAGGGACAGGACAACGACGAGAGCGCCCGCCACTCCGGCCAGGGTGACACCGTCAGCCACGGGAAGGAAATCGGGCGAGTAGTCCGCCGAGAGCTGGGCGGGCACCAACAGCAGGCGGACATAGTGGAGTGAGACCGGGGCCATCGCGACGAGTCGATCGATTAAGCCGGCCCCTTGGAGGCCCGGGGCGACCTTGCCTCTGGCCCCGGAGAGATCTCCTTGAATCCCCACCCAGAGCCATAGCCACCACGCAGTCAGGGCAAGCGCCGCGATCCAGAGTCCACCATGGCGACGCACGGTATCTCCCCAGCGCCCCCCTTCGGAGCGGGCGTCAAACCAGTCCACGAGCAGGAAGAGACCGGGAACGACGAATGCGGACTCCTTGCTCGCCAACGCGATCAAGAGGGCGACGAGGGTGGCCACGAACACGCAGCCTCGGCGCCACGAGCGATCTCCGTCCCGGGCGAGTCGGCTGTCCAACCGGTAGAGCAGGACCGCTCCGATGGCCCCGGCAGCGGCCAGTAGTTCCGCTCGCCCGACCACATTGGCGACAGCCTCCACGTGGACCGGGTGGATCGCAAAGAGCGCGGCGGCCACCGTGCCGAGCACGGGGCCGGACAGGCCGGATGCGAGGAGGAATACCAATGCTGTGACCGCGGCGTGAAGAACGACATTCACCCCGTGAAACCAGGATGGGTCACCGCCGGACAGCGCCCAGTCGAGGGCGAAGGTCAGTGAGGTGAACGGGCGGTAGAGGGCGTCCGGCCACCACGTCGCCCCGAGGATTGTTCTCCAGTCGGCCAGCGAGTGCAGCAGCAGGTTGTCCCGGATGATCGGTACGTCGTCGTATGCGAAGCCGAGACCGATACTGTGGGCGTAGGCCAAAGCAGCGAGCATGACGGCTGCGCTTCCACCGATCCAGGGCGAGCGCTCGAGCGCTGCGAGTGCCCGATCGATCAAGACGACTGCCCCCCGCGCACGATTCGTCTCACGACGGCTCTGCTTTGTCCCTCGCTCTGTGGGTCCGCGCTCGGGGAAGTGGTCATGAACGCATTATGTGACGAGAACAGATTGGCCAACCAACCGGGGGCGGTCCGAGGGAAGAAGCAAACTCGCGAGGTGCGATGAGCCGGGGCAAGGCGTTTCTCCTGTCGGTTCCCTGAGTCTCATCAGGGGCCGAACATCGTAGGTCTAGCCGCTGCGTTGTGTCGTCAGGGCGCTTCAGACGCTCCAGAGCGCCCCCCCCTCGCGAGGTGCCTCCGTTGAAACCCAATCGACGTATCCACACTGAGGGAACCGGAGTCCGCCCCGACACGACTGACGCCGTCCGGTTCACCTGCACTTGCCCATCAGCCAGAAGCCCCGACGATCCAGCGCCGACCAGTTTGACGATCCGGTGAGAAACGGGGAGCCTTCCTGAGATCACTGGTTCTGAGGCTTCCCGGTCCC
>JAKMDG010000533.1 GCA_022428035.1 Longimicrobiales bacterium | reverse complement strand
CTTCCCGGTCCGCCTGCTCGGAGACCGCAGTCTGGCGTGGTTTCCATCGGGAAACATGATCGGCGTGGTCGGCCGGAGTATCCGGGAGCTGCTGGTTGCCTTTGTCGGCGGTTCCGCTGTGATCGTTCCTGCGGGGATTGCCCTTGTCGGACTGCGTACGGGTGCCTGGATGGCGTCGTGGAGGGCGCTTCGTTTCGGGCTTCTGGTGTTCGGACTCCTGTTTCTTGTCCCTGTCGCGACGTGGATCGCGACCCAATCCGGACCCGCAGCCGGCTGGCTGGGGTCCGCGCTGGGAGAGCCACTCGTAGGCCTGCTCGGTGGTGTCGGAGCGACGGTCGTGACGGCCACGGCTTTCGTTGCGCTCAGTGTCACCACCCTTGGATGGAATCCGCTCCGCTCGGTCGGCCGGGGTGTCATCGTGGGTGGAGATGCAGCCGGTCGGACGGTCAAGGCGGTTGCCGACCGGAGCCGGGAGGCAGCCACTCAGGCGCTCGCCGAACAGCGAGAGCGCCAGAAGGTGATGGACGTCGCGCCGCTCGAGGGTATGGAGCCCGAGTGGGCACAGGACGACGGGGACTCGGCGACGGGGTCGGACGCGGCTGAAGAGGCGGTGGGCGAGGGCGAGATGCCGGATGCAGGTGCCGCCCCGCTGGCGCGCGATGACGGAGCGGGGGAGGAGGTCGAGGGCGCGAGCGACGCCGAGGTAGCAGCCGACGGACTCGAGGCCCTCGTTGCCGAGACGGACGCCGAGTTTGACGAAGCGGACGACCTCCCGGATGACGACGGCCTGGAGGACCCGAATGCGGGCATCCTCATGGAGCACGAGGTTCCGCCAGTCGACCTGTTGAGTGCCCCGGTGACCCATGACCGCACGAGTATGGAGCGCCAGCTCGACGCACTTGGCCAGGTGCTCGTCGAGAAGCTCGGTACGTTCAACATCAAGAGTTCGCTCGGTGGGCGCACGACGGGTCCAGTTGTCACGCAGTTCGAGGTAGTGCCGGCCCCTGGTGTGAAGGTGAACCGAATTGCGAACCTCGACGCCGACCTGGCACTGGCCATGAAGGCACGGACCATTCGGATCGTCGCACCGATCCCGGGCAAGGGGGCCGTCGGCGTTGAAATTCCGAATCCGACGCCCGAGATCGTCAACCTTCGTGAAGTCCTCGAAGCTCCCGGCTTTCGTCGGGCCAAGGGTGAACTCCCGCTCGCGCTCGGGAAGGACCTGAACGGCAAGCCCTACATTTCGGCGCTCGAGAAGATGCCGCACGTCCTGATCGCGGGCGCGACGGGGGCAGGCAAGTCAGTCTGCCTGAACACGATCGTGACCAGTCTCGTCTACCGGCACACTCCGGAGACACTTCGGCTTCTCATGATCGATCCGAAGATGGTGGAGCTCTCGGTCTACTCAAGGCTCCCTCACCTTCGTCACAATGTCGTGACCGACCCTCGTGACGCCGCTGGTGTACTCAAGTGGGCGGTGATCGAGATGGAGCGCCGCTACGCGCTGCTGAAGGCGAACTATGTCCGTTCGATCGGCGAGTTCAACAAGAAGGTGCGGGAGGGACAGATACTCCGTCGCAGCGAGCCGAAGGGGCCGGAGGGAGACGAAGACCGGTGGATTTACGCGGAAGGCATCATGCCGTTCATCGTAGTGGTCGTCGACGAGCTCGCCGACCTCATGATGACCGTTCAGTCCGAGGTCGAGAAGCCGCTGACCCAGCTCGCTCAGAAGGCTCGTGCGATCGGTATTCATCTGATCGTCGCGACGCAGCGCCCTTCAGTGAACGTCATCACGGGTCTCATCAAGGCCAATTTTCCAACACGCATTGCGTTCCGTGTCGCGTCCAAGACCGACTCGCGCACGATTCTCGATCAGAATGGCGCGGATGCGCTCCTTGGGAACGGGGATATGCTCTTTTTGCCGCCGGGCGGCAGCATCCCGGTGCGGATTCAAGGAGCCTTCCTGCCAACCGAGGACACAGAGCGGCTCATGGGTTGGTACGTGGAGCTGCTGGAGCGACACGCAGAGGAGACCGGCCAGCTACTCAAGACACCCGACGAATCGGACATTCTCGAAGAAGTGCGCGGCGCGGAGCTGGAAGAGGACGGGTCAGGACCGGACGAGATCAAGGGCGACTGGGATGCCCTCTTCGTGAGTGCCGCCGAGGCCTGCATCCAGAATGGCACGGGGTCGACGTCTCTTCTGCAGCGCAAGCTCGGGATCGGGTACGGCCGAGCAGCACGCATTGTCGATCAGCTTCACGACGCCGGCGTCCTGGGACCCTCAGCGGGCTCGAAGGGCCGCGAGGTACTCATGATGATGGACGAACTGAACCAGTTCATGAGCGGAGGGTGACGGCATGAGGTGGGGAGTCGGAAGTGCCGAGCGAGACAAGGTTCCTGTTGGACGCATGATGTCGGGCACCGTCTTCGCTGCGGCTATGCTTCTCGTCTTCACCGCTGAGGCGGACGCGCAGGACCGCGGTGTCGGGATCCTGCAGGGTGCCGCCGTGCGCTATGGAGCGGTTGAGACACTCTGTGCGGACTTCACGCAGCATCTCCGGGTACCGCTGCTCGGATCCGAGCGAACGGGGACCGGACGGTTGTGTCAGTCCGTGCCGAACCTTTTCGCGATGCGTTTCGACGACCCGGAAGGTGACCTCATCATTGTGGATGGCTCCTTCGCGTGGGTCTACTTCCCGAGCAACGACGCGAAGACGGTCCTGAAGACATCCGCCGATCAGAGTGCCGGGGGGCGGGATTTCCATCGAGAGTTTCTCGAGGATCCGGAATCCAAGTATGAGGTGACGTATGAGGGTGCGGAGGAGATCGGGGCGTGGACCACGTTTCGCCTTTGCATGGTGCCCCTGCGACCTATGGACTACGAGACCGCGACCGTCTGGATCGATCAGAGTGGATCAGTGCTCAGGCGACTCGAACTCGAATATCCGAACGGCAACATCCGCACGATCACGCTGGACAATGTCGGCTTTGGGGCCGATCCTGGCGCGGAGTACTTCTCGTTCACGCCGCCCGACGGCGCATTGGTGATGGTTCGGTGAGGGTGGTCTGTCGATGAGCCGAACCAGGGACCTGCCGGTCTTTCCGATATCACCGGACCCCGTCCGACCGGGTGTGTCCCCGGACGTCGCTCCGGTACGCCATGAGTTCGACACCAGGGGCGACGAAGATGGCCCACGCATTGCTCTGGTGACTCTTGGTTGTGACAAGAATACGGTCGACTCGGAGCGGATGATGGCGGCGCTGGTCGGCCATGGAGCTCGGGTGTCGTCTGATGTCGATGACGCCGAGGTCGTGATCGTGAACACGTGCGGCTTCATCCAGTCCGCCAAGGAACAGTCCATCGAGACGATCCTGGAGGCCTGCTCCCTCAAGGAGGACGGAGATCTGCGCGCGGTGGTTGCGGTCGGTTGTCTAGTCCAGCGCCACGGCGACGAGCTTTCGCAAGAGATTCCCGAGGTGGATCTCTTCCTGGGTCTGACCGATTTGCCGACGCTTGTGCCCGAGCTGCGTGCCCGTGGGCTTCTGCCCGAGGAGTCAGAGGTAATCCCGCTGATGGAGCGACCGCTCCGTCTCCTCTCCACCGAAACGAGGCACACGTCCTACCTGAAGATCAGCGAGGGCTGCGACCACACGTGCGCATTCTGCGCGATCCCGCTGATGCGTGGATTGCACCGATCGCAGCCGGTTCAGGAGCTCGTCCGGGAGGCGGCCGGCCTGCACGCTGCTGGAGTTCAGGAGATCAACATCGTCTCGCAGGACACGACGTGGTACGGACGGGATTTGCGGCGACACGACCGCGACGCACCGCTTCTTCCCGACCTTCTTCGTGCGCTTGTTTCCGGTACGGACGTGCCATGGTATCGGCTGTTCTACATGTACCCGTCGGGCATCACGCGAGAGCTGGTGGACCTGCTCGCCTCTGAAAAACGCATCCTTCCCTACCTGGATATGCCGATCCAGCACGGTAGCGATCGTATCCTGACCCTCATGCGCCGCCCCGAGCGTCGGGAGACAATTCTCGAGCGGGTGGGCTGGCTCCGAGAGGCAATCCCGGGCCTGACGCTGCGGACTACCGTGATCGTGGGCTTCCCGGGTGAGACGGACGAGGACTTCCGGGAGATGCTTGAACTCCTCGAAGAGGTACAATTCGAAAGGGTGGGGGCCTTCACCTACTCGATCGAGGAAGGAACTCGCGCGGCGGAGCTGCCCGACCACGTGCCGCAGGATGTGATGGACGACCGCCACGAGGAGCTGATGGAGCTTCAACGCTCGATTTCCTTCGAGCGGAATTCCGCCTTCATCGGCGATGAGGTGACCGTCCTCATCGACCAGGCCGTGGCGGACGATCCCGATTTCGTGGCTGTAGGGCGTACCGTAGGGCAAGCTGCAGACGTCGACGGTGTCACTCATCTTGCCGGCTCCGGTGACTGGACACCGGGTGACTTCGTTCGGTCCCGTATTGTCGAAGCGCACGACTACGATCTTGTCGCCCAGATTCTGGGCCGGACCTCCCCCTCGGAGAACGCTTGATGATCCGGACGTGCCGCTCCCTCGTCATGGTGGCCGCCGCCCTCGCGCTGGGAACCTCCGCGGCGCGGGCTCAGGACATCGCGGACATTGATTACGAATATCTCTCTTTTCGTGGTGTGGGGTTCGAGTACGGCTATCTGTGGCCAGATCGTGTGCAGAATACCTCGTCGTACGGCGTGCGCTTCGATCTGGGCTATGCAGGTCCTGGCCTTCGAGTGGTACCGTCGATCATGTACTGGAGCTCTCCGCTGAACGGAGAGGAGATCGTCGAGTTTCAAAACCGGGTCGAGGACCTTGTGGTGGAGCAAAACGGCGGGGCACGCCCGGCGCTCGACCTCGGCGGGATCGACTACACGGACATCGCTTTCGGGCTGGACGTTCAGGTGGTGTGGGAACTCCCACTGGATGTGCTCACGTTCGGTGGGCTGGGTGTGAGCGCGCACGTGATGGACGGCGACGGTGCGGTCATCAACGGCACGTTCGTGGAAGACCTTCTTGATTCGGTGGAGCCAGGGTTCAACCTGCATGTCGGAACCGAGTATCCGATTGCGGAGAACATGCGCCTCTATACAAGCGGGCGGTATGAGGTGATGCCGGACCTCCAGTATCTCCAGCTCCGTGTCGGTTGGCAGTTCATGTGGGGTCCGAATGCGCCGGGGGAAGGGCGCGGCAGCAACTAAAAGCTGCGGCTGCGCAGCCGCTACGAGCGTGAGGCAAGCGGATGAGTGAAAGGTCAACGGTCCGAGTTGGCATCATCGGCGCAGGTGCGGTGAGCCAGGTGGTCCACCTTCCCATTCTCACCGAACGTCCGGACGTTGACGTGGTCGCGATCGCGGATGCGGACCTGCACAAAGCCGAAGCCCTCGCCAGGCGCTTCGGTGTCCCTGCGGTGATGGACTCGGACGCCCTCCTTCAATTCGACGAGGTCGATGCCCTCGTCCTGTGCACACCGAACAATCTCCATGAGGAGATGGCTGTGACGGCCCTGGAGTCGGGTCTCGATTTGCTAGTCGAGCGCCCCCTCGCTGCCTCGTCTGCGGGAGCTGCTCGGGTCCTGGAGGCCGCTGAGCAGTCCGGGCGGACGCTCGCAGTCGGAGTCCCGCATCGCTTTCGCCCGGAGGTGACGGCGCTCCGCAGCTTCGTCGAGGGTGGAGCGCTTGGCGACTTGTTCGCGGCGAGAGCGAGTTGGCTGACACGCCATCTCCCGGGCGCCCGAACGAGCTGGAGATCGGACCGCGAGTCAGCGGGTGGCGGTGCGCTCATCGACCTCGGGATCTCCGCGGTCGATCTATGCCTCTGGTCGATCGGCTTCCCGGACATCACCACGGTCAGCTGTGCGCTGACCGGTGACGGTGAAGCCGTAGAGCACTCGGGTAGCTTGCTGTTGCAGACGGCGCAGGGGATGGCGATTTCGATCGAGGTCTCGAACCGTCTCTTCGCGAGTGAAGACCGATACTACCTCCGGGTCATGGGGTCGGAGGGGTCCGCCAGTATCCCGCCGCTCGAGGTGTTCAAGCTGTTGGGTGGCCGGCCGATGGAGGTGACGCCTCGGCAGCCGAAACCGCGCGGTGGAGAGAATCCATACACGAACGCCTACCGCCGTCTGCTCGATGACTGGGTCCGCACCCTCGCGGGGCTAGCCGAGAGGCAACTTCCGCGGGAGCAGGTCGTGGTGATGAAGATCATCGAAGCTGCGTATCGATCGGCGGAATCCGGATCAGAAGTGGATGTCGACTCGTCGTATTGATTGCAGTGTCCGCTCACTGGACCCCCGTGGGTGCCTGGTTTAGCTTTTTCTGCTCTACCCCGACCGAACCGCTGGAGCAGGATATGAAGCAGGGGATTCATCCCGAGTACATGGCATCGACAGTTGCGTGCGCATGTGGGAACCGCTTCGAGACGATGGCGACCCAGGACGAGGTTCACGTGGAGATCTGCTCCGTGTGTCACCCGTTCTACACCGGCAAGCAGCGTCTTGTGGACACCGCCGGGCGCGTCGATCGCTTCAAGAAGAAGTACCAGCAGAACGCCGAGTAAGAGGGCGGGCTCTGGGCGCGTGCACGTGTGCGCCCGGTCTTTCGATTGATGAAGGTCCCCACCCTCGACCCGCGGCTCGACGATCGCCTTTCCGAGGCGGAGCGTCGCTTCGAGGGAGTCGAGGAGGCTCTTGCCAGCCCGGAGGTTCTCTCGAGTCCGGACAAACTCCGGCAACTCGGGCAGGAGCGTGCCTGGCTGGACCCGATCGTCCGTTCTGGTCGTGAGCTGCGCAGTGCACTGGAGGAATGTGCGGGTGCGATCGAGCTCGTCGAGAGTTCCGATGATCCGGAGATGACTGCGCTCGCTCAAGAAGAGGCTGCGCTGCTTCAGGAGCGAATCGAGGAACTCTCGAAGAAGGTCAAAGAACTTCTCATTCCGCCGGATCCGCTGGGGGATCGACCGGCCGTCGTCGAAATACGGGCAGGGACCGGTGGGGATGAGGCGGGTTTGTTCGCTGCCGATCTCATGCG
>JAKMDG010000501.1 GCA_022428035.1 Longimicrobiales bacterium | reverse complement strand
GCGCTAGACTTCACCGGCTCAGGGGGCGTCAGCATCTCCGTCGGCGAGGCGACAGGGCGCGGCTGGTCCGCCGTCGCCACGCACTCGGGGATACCGGGCGAAAGTTGTGCAGTCTTCCACGGCAATGCGTCTGTGATCGCCCCCGCGACGACCGCGGGTTCCGTGGAGTGTTCGTACTGAGAAGTGAGGTTGAACGCCTCCAGGATCTGCTCGAGGCTCTCGGACGGCGGGACGAAGGCGGTGGCGAGACGTTCTCGGGGATGATCAGTCTGGTCGAGGATCTCCAGCACCGCATCGCCGAGAACCGGGCCGCGCTTGCCGCCAACATTCGATCCCTCGACGAAACGAACCAGGAGCTTCGAGACGCACGCGACCAGGTCGTGCGTTCCGCCCGGCTCGCTTCAGCGGGTACCCTGGCGGCCGGCATCGCGCACGAGGTAGGCAACCCGCTTGGCGCGATCATGGGGTTCGTCGATGTGGCTCGCTCACGGGCAGAGCGTGACGGTGCGGATACCGAGATCCTCGATGCCATTCGGCATGAGGCCAGGCGAATCGACCACATCGTTCGAGGGCTGCTCGACTACGCTCGTCCTGAACGGAGCAGCGACGAGCCAAGTGCGGTCTCCGATATCGTGAATGGCGTGCGTGGACTGCTCGAGAGCCAAGGAAAGCTGACAGGCGTCGATGTGGAGGTCGTCATCGAGTCGGGCGGCGCCCAGCCGATCAGACATCCCGGCCAGCTTCAGCAGGTACTCGTCAACCTCCTCCTCAACGCATTGCACGCCGTGCAGGGTTCAGCGGAACCGTTCATCCTCGTCCGACTTCTTGTCGAAGAGGGGAGGCTGACGTCGATGCCCGAGCGCCGCGAGGAAGATCCGCCGGAGGTAGACTACACGCACCGCCGTCGACGCGAGGTCGATCTGGAGAGCCCCGCAGGCGTGGATGGAGCCGCGCGTGTCCTCGTGATCGAGGTCATCGATAATGGAATGGGCTTTCTCCCCGCCGCAGGCGCGGATCTCTTCGACCCGTTCTTCACAACGAAGGCTCCGGGCGAGGGAACTGGACTCGGCCTCTCCATTTGTGCACGACTCATCGAGGGCATGGGTGGGACGATCGACGCCGCCAACGTGGACTCGGGTGGAGCCCGTTTCGTCGTTCGGCTTCCTGCCACGAACATTGTGGATGATCTCAAGACCGAGGCCGCCCCGGAGGCACCGTGAAGATCCTCATCATCGACGATGACGCTGGCCTGCGGAAATCTCTGACGCTGATCCTGAGTGACGCCGGCTACGTCGTACTCCAGGCGGAGGACGGTGAGCAGGGCCTGGGGGTGGCGCGCGAGCAGATGCCGGACATGATCCTCTGTGACGTGCGCATGCCGAAGCTCGGCGGCCTCGAGTTTCTGGAGGCGTACAGGGCTGAGGGCGGCCACGCGCTCATTCTCGTCATGACCGCGTACGGCGGCCTCGACCTCGCCATGGAGGCGATGAAGAAGGGGGCCTACGACTACATCCCGAAACCGTTCGGTTCAGATGACGTCCTGCTCATTGTCCGAAAGGCCGAGGAGCGAGAGCAGCTGCGACGAGAGATCGGGCGTCTGCGCAGAGAGGTCCGAGCGGACGCGCGCTTCGGGGAAATCGTTGTGGGCTCACCCGCCATGCGAAGTGCCATGGAGATCGTTCAAAAGGTGGCACCCTACGATTCGTCGGATCTGATCACGGGTGCCAGCGGGACGGGCAAGGAACTCGTTGCTCGTATGCTGCATCGCGAATCTTCCCGTGCCGACGCACCGTTCATTCCGGTCAACTGTGGCGGTGTCCCCGAGTCGCTGCTCGAATCCGAGTTTTTCGGCTTCGTCCGCGGAGCGTTCACTGGGGCGGACCGCGACAAGGAGGGACTCTTCAAGGCGGCTGACGGTGGCACACTCTTCCTCGACGAAGTGGGTGAGCTTCCCGGCTCACTGCAAGTGAAGCTCCTGCGCGCCCTTCAGGAAGGAGAGGTGCGTCGGGTCGGCGCGACTGCCACGACAAGTGTCGACGTCCGCGTCATATCCGCGACTAACCGCGACCTCGAAGACGAGGTCGAGACAGGGAACTTCCGAAAAGATCTTTACTACCGGGTGGCCGTGGTTCCCATC
>JAKMDG010000492.1 GCA_022428035.1 Longimicrobiales bacterium | reverse complement strand
TTCTGATGATGGGCTGAAGAAGGGAGGGTCGGGCAGCCACGACCTGCGTTCACAGCTACAAGAAAGGGCCGGTCGCCAGTGGCGTCCGGCCCTTCTTCGTATTCTACCGCCCCCACGCTCCAGGGGGCGCCCTGCTCACATCAGCTCAGCATCATGCGTCCGAGCCAGGAGCGCTGTCACTGAGGCTGCGCGGCTCGCCATCTTCAGTTGCCGCCGTTGCTGTCGTCGAAGCGGGCTCAGGCGGCGGGGTCGCGTGATGGATTTGTCGATCCGCGGGCACTTTGAGCTCGTGCTCGATTTCACGGACCGAGCTCTTGAACTCCCGAATGCCCTTACCGAGCGACGATCCGATTTCCGGTAGGCGCTTCGCACCAAAGAGAAGCAGCACGATCAGAAAGATGAAGACCATCTCTCCCATGCCGAATCCACCAAGGCCCATGCTTCAGATCCTCCATCGGGGCCTAGCCCCGTCAATGCACATCAGATCCATGAGCGGACAACCATCGCCACGATGGCGATCCCCACGATCGTCAGAAAGTTAAGTGTCAGTGTAATGGGTCCGAGGACAAACGCGACAGCCACCAGATCGACCGACAGCGGCCCAACCGACGCCTCCACCGACGTCAGCAGGAACTCCCGCGGCGCCCCATCAGGAAGCGCAAACTCGATCAGCTTCGTGAAAAGACCGCCCAGGAAGAGCCCGAGGACCAGCGTGAAGAGAAACCGTAGCGTGCTTCGGTTCCCCGAATCCACTAAAGAACTACTGGCCACGCGTCACCTCTGTTCCCAGCCCCGTCGCTTTGGCATGGCTACGCATCATCGGACTCGGTCGACGGCATAGCTCACCGCGTCGAAAAGCGACGTCGCGGCCGGACCATCCGGAAGAGACTCGAGCGCGTTCCGTGCCTGATCGGCATAATGGCACGCCACCTGGCTCGCGTACTCCAGACCTTCACGCTCAACCACGATGTCGACAATCCGGCCGATTTCCTCATCGGTCGGATCAATGCGTGTGAAGAACGCGCGAACCTCTTGCCGCTCGGTGTCCGATACCCGCTTCAGCGCCGAGACCAGAGGAAGTGTCACCTTCCGCTCGCGAAGGTCCTGCCCGGTAGGCTTTCCCGTAACCGCTTCGGTACCAGTGTAATCCAGCAGGTCGTCCGCGATCTGGAAGGCCATCCCAAGGTTATGGCCGTAGGAGGCGAGGGCCCCACGATGCTCCGGGGCACCGGAAATGGCTCCCATTTCACAGGCGGCCGACATGAGTGAGGCGGTCTTCGCAGCGATGAGACGGAAATAGTCGTCCTCGCCGAAGTCGAGTGCGTCGTACGACGTCAGCTGACGCATCTCACCGATCGACATCTCATTGGCCGCGTTCGCGAGCACCGCGAGGGCATCCAGATTTCCGATCCTGGCCAGCTCGGACACCCCGCGAGAATACAGATAATCGCCCATGATCACAGCTACCTGGTGTGTCCACAGGGCGTTCACAGTCGGTAATCCGCGCCTGAGCGCCGAGTGATCTACGGCGTCGTCGTGGACCAGGGTCGCCAGATGTACCAGCTCCACGACGGCAGCCAGCGTCAGCGCATCCTCGTCCTCTCGTCCATCCGCGCTACTGGAGAGCAGCAGGAGCGTGGGCCTGAACAGCTTCCCCCGCATAAACAAGAGATGCTCGTTCACCTCTTCGATGTGGTCGAAGTCAGACAGGACAATGCGCCGAATCTCGTCACCGACGCGCTCCAGCATCACACGAACCGGAGCCTGAATCCCAGAGAGCTTCGGTGGTGTCTCGCGTACCGTTCTGGTCACGTTCCCCCTCCCCATTCGCTCCGGATGACGACAGCGCTCATGCTCGCCGCGTTCTAACGAAGTTCCCGAAGTCGCTCGGTCACGTCGGTAAAATTGATGTCCAGAGAAAACACGCGGTCGTAGAACTCCACCGCTGACTCCCGATTTCCGAGTTCCTCGTACGCCCGGCCGAGGTAGTAGTAGATACCTACGAGCTCATCTTCCACCGTTGTCGCTACTTCGATCGCACGTTCGAGGGACTTCACCGCGGCCTCGGGCTGGCCCATCTCCATGAACGTCTGCCCCATCAGCTCATAGGTCGGCAGGTGATCGGCCGAGGCACGCAGCGCCGCCTGAAACGAGGCGATGGCCTCGTCGAGGAGACCCATCTCCTTGTATGCCGTACCGAGATCGGAGTGAGCACGGACATCGCTACTGTCCAGGTTCTCCGAGACCTTGTCCTTGAACTGGGCGAGCATCTTGGCGAAATCGGCCTGCTCGTCCCCACTGGGTTCTTCATAGGCGACCGTGAAGCGGGTGGACTTCTCGGCTTCGTCGCCCAGGATCATCGCTCCGAAGTCGACGAACCCATCACCGCCACCAGCGGCGGAGGCGGGCTCCGCCGGTGCAGGCGTCTCGCCCACCGGCGCCTCGTCGAGCGGTTCGGCCATCGATTCCGTGAACTCGGCCGCAGCCTCTTCGTGCGCGTCCTCCATCGAGGTCGGCACGTCTAACTCGACCACGGTCGGGACGTCAGGCTCGCTCATACCGAACGTCGAGTCGGCGTCGTCGACGGCCGCATCGAGGTCATCGGTCATACCGGCGGCGTCCAATCCTGACGCCCCCTCCATCGGTGCTACCTCGATCCCACTGAGGTCGCCCGCGACAGCATCCAATTCAGCTGCTGGGTCCTGAGGCGACTCGAAGTCCATGGTGGGCAGTTCGACCGTCTCGCCCTCATCTTTGTCGGACGACTCGAAGTCCATGGTGGGCAGCTCGATCGCCTCGCCCTGGTCCTCCTCGGACGACTCGAAGTCCATGGCGGGCAGCTCGACCGTCTCGCCCTGGTCCTCCTCGGACGACTCGAAGTCCATGGCGGGCAGTTCGACCGTCTCGCCCTCGTCTCCATCGGGCGACTCGAAGTCCATGGTGGGCAGTTCGACCGTCTCGCCCTCGTCCTCCCCGGCCGAACCGAAGTCCATCATCGGCAGCTCGAACGCCTCGTTGTCCCCGTCGTCCGAATCCAGGCTGGAGATCGCGAAGTCTCCCATACCGCCATCGACTTCAGCACCGGCATCGCCTGCGACCTCCTCGGCCGCCTCTGCCATCGAGGGGCCGACGTCCGAGTCTGCACCGGAGTCGAACCCAGCGCCGTCGAACGCGATTTCCCCAAAGTCCGACGTGATATCCCCGTCCGAATCCACCGAGCTTGTCGGAAGACCGGCCGCCATCGCGTCCACATCTGCGTTCAGATCGATGGCCAGAATACGGCCCTTCAGATCGGCCGCCTGCTGCTCGTCGCCGAGCTGCACATAGTGCTGATGAGCGACCGTGAGCTGCTCGAGGGCCGGCACTTCCATGCCCTGAGCGATCATCTGATCTGCAACCGTAATCCGCATGCCGACCTCGTCGGGTGCGAGGTCGCAGAACTCGATGAGCGCGCGGAATGATTCGTCCAGATCTCCGTCACCTGCCATGCGCTCGGCGTAGGTGAGGAAGTGCGTCCGTGCGTCTGGGAAGAATCCCTGTTCCGCACGGATCTGGCCAATCATCAGGTATGCTCGGTGACGTTCCGGCACATTGCGGATGATCTTCTTGCAGACCGCGATCGCATTGTTTGGAAGGTACGCTTCGCGGTAGAGATCGACCGCCTTGTCGTAGTGCTCGACGGCCTGGTCGAGCCCTCCCACACGGACGTAGAGATCTCCTACGCGGTTGTACAGGCCGATGTCGACCTGCTCGTCGCGGGTCAGCGCAGCGAGCGCTTTCTTATACTGAGCGAGGGCTTTTTGCCACTCCTCATTATGCTCGTGCTTGCGCGCTTGCTGCTTGAGCGACTCGATGCTCATACGATGAGGTCCGAGGTCTCCGTGAACCCGCCGCGCCGGGCAGCGACATGCGATGCCACGCGTTGGGACAATATCCGGGCGAGTCCCGGGTCAGGGAGCTTTAATCTGCCCGCCGAATCAGGAAGCACAAGGGTATCGGGGACCATTCCAATGACTTCCGTCTCCACCACGACGCCCCCAATGCGTGACACTTGGGCATCAATCCGGTCAAACACGTCCAGCGGAGAGGTGCTCACAGGGTCTTCGAGGTTCATCGACACCTGAATCCGACCCGAACCCTCAAGCCAAAGACCAAGCGCCCGAAGGCCCGCAAAGCCCCCTCCCCGCTCACGTATCCGCGCCGCAATATCACGAGCGTCCTCCAACGTGACGCCCTCAGCAAAGACGTTCCACGCCAGGAGAACCGGGCGAGCACCCACACAGGTAACACCCGCTGTCGGATGGGCGGCCTGAAGGCCCGCCGACCGATCCGGTCGCCGGTCGGACGGCCAGGCTCCGGCCAACGCCTCGAATCCCCCCCTCCTCAGGCCCGCGAGATCCTGGCCAGGCGGAGCGGACGCCTGGCCATAGTGGTAGACCGGCACCCCGAGCTCACTGATCCCTTCCCCGATCCGTAGGGCCGACGCCACTGCCTCGAACATCGAGACATCGTGAAGCGGCACGAGCGGGAGGACGTCCAGAGCTCCGACCCGCGGGTGAGCACCCCGATGAAGACGAAGATCGATAGCGTCCCGGGTGAAGCGAGCGACCGTGAGACAGGCTGCCTCGACGGCCTGTGGCGGTCCGATGAACGTGATCACAGCTCGGTGGTGGTCCCGATCTGCCGACCAGTCGAGTACCTCCACGTCGTGCGCGTCGATGGCATCGACAAGTTCACGGATGAGGCCCAGGTCGCGGCCCTCCGAGACATTCGGGACCGCCTCGAGGACCGGCACGGAGGGAAGGATCTGGCAAGCCATGGGTGAATTTAGCGCCCTTCCACAAGGAGCGGCGGACAGCCGTCAGTACGAAGGGGCCGGTACCCCTCGGTACCGGCCCCCATCCTGGACCGAGCTCACCGTATCACGCTCATCCGCCGATGCCCGGCACAAGGTTCGGATTCCCTGGCTGCAGCTGATAGGCCCAGTCAAAGATCATCAGCGCGTCGTCATTCTGATCGAAGCCAAGCAGGTCGACACGGATGACGCCGTAGTGAAGCTCCTGGTCCTCACCGAGCACTCGGAAGACATACGACTCCTGCGTGGAGGCCTGCACGTCCTGGGTCACGTACCCCGTGAGTGGAGCACTGGCGAGATCCACGCAGCCAGCGTCGGCGCCCACCCCGCATTTCAAAGCGGTCGTCTCAAAGCCACTTGGATAGATCGCCGCGTCCGGTCCGGGCACAATC
>JAKMDG010000481.1 GCA_022428035.1 Longimicrobiales bacterium | reverse complement strand
GTGCCGGGGATGCGTGATCCGATGCTCGCCCGATTAACGACCAGCATATCCCCCACAAGCAATGTCTCTTCCATGGAGCCCGACGTGATGACGAACGTCTGGACCAGGAACGTGCGGAGTACGAAGAAGAGCGCGACAGCAATGACGATGGACTTGGTCCATTCAGCGACCGAATTCTCGCTCGCTCCTTTGGACGCGCCGGCAGCCTTTCGCTCGGCACGTCTGCGCGCCCGCCGGTCGTCCTTCTCATCGCTCGGCTCCGATTTCTCATTCCGAGCGCGGCCACGGCCCTTGGTCTTTTTCGCCATCTCGTTCCGCTTTGAACGCGCCGTAGCGCGCACTCCCGTCGGCTAGTTTCCGAACCACCCGCGTGGGTCCCACCAGGACCAGGGTCCAGGCACCTCAATCTGGCTACTGAGGACATCCAGATCCCACGCACGCCCCAACACTACAGTCACGTCGACATAGAGGTTCGGGTCAGGCTCGCTGAGGACGTTATCGATTCCCAGGACCTTGGCAACGGCCTGCGCCTGGTCGTTGCGCCCGACCCGATCGATCACTGCTGTCTGAAGATCCGGATCGAAAGAGGAGGCGTTTCCATACTTAACCACGTCGAACCCGGCGGGGCGAAGCAGGTCGGTCGCAGCGCGTGCCATGCCGGTAACGCCACCCGCGTTCTCGATATCCACCCGCACGCGCGCTCCGTTCCAGACAACGTCCTGCACCAACTCATCGACCTCGGCCGACTCTTCCTGCACAACACCGACACCGATGGCGGCGAGAAGCGCCACACAGGCGAAGAGTCCTACGGTACCCCGGACGGATCTGTTACGACCAGACAACCTTCGCGACGCTGAGCGCCGCTTCGGGCGGGACCGGGGGGCTGGCTTGCGGGCGCGCTTCGTTCGGCGCGGGCTCATGCCGCTTCCCTCGCCATCGAATTCCAGAAGGCGAGGGTTTGCGGAAGGACCCGAGACTGGCGCTCGATGAGATTCCGAATGCGGGTTGCTGCCACCTCGCGCACCACCCGGTCGAAGTCCGCTGGCATACGCGCCCGCCGTTCCTCACGCCATTCGGAAAGGAACGTGCGACCGGGCTCGAGAAAGTCAGCGGCGTACAAGGCACGACCCAGGCGGCCGAAGCGGGCGTCTCCGACGGTATGATATGCGACAGCGGTCAGTAGTTCACCGTCTTCCAGACCCTCGATTCGCAGTCGTTCGGCAGCAGCCGGGCCGTGCAGAATCGGACCGGGGAAAGAAGCCAGCGTCGGCGGCAGGTGGCTCCGCAACTCGTCTTGATCAGCGTCGCGGAGGAGGTCATGAGCCAGGCCTGCGGCTCTCCAACGAAGCACCTCGCGCTCAGAAAGACCCAGGCCTACGGCCCATGCATCGAGCAGCCGGGCAACCCGCTCCATGTGTTCGAGGCGCTGGTCATTGGCAACCGTCCACGTTGGTCGGCGTCCATTCAGAAGTGCTTGGAGCGATGCGTGCACGGCGAGCGAGGGGGGCATCCGAGCCAAAGCCCGGATCAGTAAACATTTGACGTCACGGAAAGGATAGTCGCTCAGCCCAGCCGACTCCAGCTTCTTCTGCACGGCGAGCCGGTTAGCTTCGAGCATGCCGATCCGATGGGATTCCGTGCTTGTACGCGACCTCGCCCGAGAGCTCGATCATGAGTTCGCCGGAGCTCGACTGCGCGCAATTCGACTCGATGCGCGGACTCGTGAGGCCGTGCTCTTCTTCCGTGATCGAACTATGGTCTGGCGGCTCCACCCCGAGCGGAGCGGCCTCTGGATTCGTGGCGCAGTCGAACCACAGCCGGAGGACCTCAAGATCCGGGCTCGAGTTCGCAGCGTCCACACCACTCCGGACGAGCGTATTCTCACCATGGAACTTCAAAGCGATCGCTCCGGCAGAGGACCATGGACGCTGATGATCGAGCTGCTGGGTCACCAGATGAATGCCGTCGTGACGGAGGGGACGGATCGTACGGCCCGGCACATACTCCGGACCCGCAAAGGCGCTCGAAACCTGCGGGTCGGGCATCCCTGGGCTCCTCCCCCTTCCACGGACCGTCAATGGGCCGACGGATCCGTATCCGAAGCTGATTGGCGAGATTTTCTTCTGCCCGTACCTCCGACCGCCCGAGTTCAGGAGCTGATCTCAACCGTGGCGTGGGCCTCCCCGATCAATGCGGATGCCTGCCTGACGGACCGCCCGGCCCACGCGTTGTCTGCGGGCTTCGAGACCTGGCAAACACTCGCCTCGTCAGATCATCCGATCGATCCCGTCATCCTCGAGACCACCCGTGGCCCGCAGCCCTACTCGATGCCGCTGCCTGGCATTCCGTCTGTGACGGCCGAGAGCCTTGTCGCGGCGATCTCGACGTGTGCGGGCTCGACCGGGGATGCGTCCCCGGCTTCGCTCGCAATTGGGCCAGAGCTTCTGGAGCGACTGGAAGACGCCATCGCACAACAGGAGAAACGGATTGTCCGACTGACAGCGCAGCTCGACGGGCGTCAGGACCCCGAACGCCTTCGAGGTTTGGGGGATCTGATCCTGGCGCGCTACGGTGAACTCTCGGTCGGGTCGTCATCGGCCCTCGTGAATGATTTCGAGGGCAACACCGTCGAGCTCAAGCTCGACCCAAAGCTGCGCCCGCACGAAAACGCCGCTCGTTATTACGACCGTGCCGCTCGCTCCGAACGGGCGGCGGAACGGATCCCCAGCCTCGTCGACACGGCTCGCCATGAGGTGCAGGAGCTGGCCGAACTCCTGACCGGAGCCCGAGACGGCACAGTCGATGCCGCCGCCATCCGGCAAGCACTCCCGGCCGTACCGGCTCGCCAACGACGCGGACCACAGGGCCCCTCGGCTCCCTATCGCAGCTTCACGAGCACCGGCGGACTGGAGATTCGGGTCGGGCGTGGATCCAGGCACAACGACGACCTGACCTTCAGGAATTCGGCACCCAACGACGTCTGGCTTCACGCCCGTCACACCGCCGGTGCCCACGTAATTCTGAGGTGGTCCGGCCCGGGTACCCCACCAGCACGAGATCTGGAGGAGGCAGCCGCTCTGGCAGCTCTGCACTCGAAGGCGCGTACGTCCGCAACGGTGCCGGTGGATTGGACCCTGAGGAAGTA
>JAKMDG010000470.1 GCA_022428035.1 Longimicrobiales bacterium | reverse complement strand
CGAAGGGTGAGTCGTACGACCTGGTGAATCCGCGCGATGGTGAGGTGATCGGGCAGGAGGATGCACGTCAGATTTTCGACATGATCATCCATGGTGCGTGGCTGACGGGTGAGCCAGGCACGTTCTTCATCGATCGCGCCAACGAGTACAATCCGGTTCCGAAACTGGGTAGCTACGAGGCGACCAACCCGTGTGGCGAGCAGCCGCTCCTCCCCTACGACGTGTGCAATCTGGGCAGCATCAATCTCAGCAAGTTCGTCAAGGAGGATGCGCGTCCGGGTACCGATGCCGATGAGGGGATCGATTGGGATGCCCTGCGAACGGTCATCCATCTGTCGACGCACTTCCTGGATAACGTGATCGACGCCAACGTGTATCCTCTCCAGGATATCCACGATCTGGCGCAGAACATCCGCCGGATTGGACTCGGGGTGATGGGCTGGGCCGACATGCTGGTGCGCCTTGGCGTACCGTACGACTCGACCGAGGGGGTCGAGCTGGGTCGCCGTGTGATGGAGTTCATCAACGAAGAATCCCGCAACGCCTCGGAGAAGCTCGCGACCACGCGAGGCGTCTTCCCAGCGTGGGAGGAGTCGATCTGGGGTCCCGACGGTGCGGCCTTCACGCGCAACGACGGCTCGCGAATCCGTGCCGAACGCGCGCTGCGGAATTGCAATCTCACGACCGTTGCGCCGACCGGTACGATTTCGATTTTCGCGGGATGCTCGGGCGGTATCGAGCCGCTCTTCGCGGTCGCGTTCATGCGCAATCAGGCCGGCTCGCTCATGCCTGACGTGAATCCTGACTTCATCCGGATGGCTCAGGAAGGGGGCTGGTACTCGGACGAGCTCATGGAGCGGATTGCCCAGGAGGGGCATATCCACTTCGAGGAAGTGCCTGAGGCGATTCAGAAGATTTTCCGTACGGCGCATGACATCACGCCGGAGTGGCATGTGCGGATGCAGGCGGCCTTCCAGGAGCACACGGACTCGGCGATCTCCAAGACGACGAACTTTCCGCGCGAGGCATCCGAGCAAGATGTGCGGCAGATCTACGAACTGGCCTTTTCGCTCGGGTGCAAGGGCGTCACGGTGTACCGCGACGGTTCCCGCGAGGGTCAGGTGCTCTCGACCGGGGCGACGGCTCAGGGTGAGGCGAGCACGGACGCGTCCGCTGACGTGACCGAGCTGCAGGTCAAGCTGGCGGATGCCCGGGAAGAAGCGCACAACCTCCGTATCGAGGTTGATCAGCTTCAGAGCGAGCTCCTCGACCACGACGAGACGAGAGGCGCGGCCCGTCATAAGCGGCAGCGCCCTGCGGCGCTGCGGGGCTACACCATGAAGATGATCTCGCCGCTGGGTGACCTGTATGTCACGATCAACGAAGATGTGAACGGTCGCCCCTTCGAGGTCTTCTGCACGCTTGGGAAGGCGGGGGGTGCGGCTAATGCCGACGCAGAAGCGGTCGGTCGCCTGATGTCTCTTGCACTTCGTTCTGGCATTCCGATCCCGCAGGTGAAGGATCAGCTGCGGGGCATCTCGTGCGATCGTGCGGTCGGGCTCGGGCCGAACAAAGTGCTGTCCGTTCCTGATGCGATCGGGCAGGCGATCGAGCGGTACCTGCAGGAAAAGGAAGGCGTGCAGGAGGACCTTCCGCTCACGGTCTCAGCGACACAGTCGGCGACACAGACCCAGGCGACGTCCAGTTCCTATGGAGCCGAAACCTTCGACATGGGTACCTGCCCGGACTGTGGCACCGGCCACCTCGCCTTTGAGGAGGGCTGCAAGAAGTGCCATGTCTGTGGCTACTCCGAGTGCGGGTGAGTTAACGGCAGCAGAACCAATCCTCCGTACGGGGTTATAGAGCGGGGCGGCGGAGACGCCGCCCCGTTTTTCGATCTTCGTACTCGCCCGGTCCATGTCACACCGAACCCTCGCCGTACTGCTTCTGATCGTCGCGCAGCCGATTGCTGCCGAAGCACAGTTGTCGGCATTCGGCGGTCCGATTCAACGGTCGGACATGGCCTATCTTGCGGGTGATCCTGTGCTTTCGTACGAGATCCTCGAAGATCACGTGAACGCTGATTCGACCGACTACGAGGCGATCTGGCGGGCAGCCAGGGCTGCCGTGGTCATCGGAATTGAGCAAGAAGGTACGCGAGAGCAGAATTACTGGCTGGACCCGGCGATGCTGCTCTCGGAACGAGCGGTCACGATTCGGCCGGATGGCATCGACGGCATCTATTGGCGGGGCGTCGCAGCCGGTCGCCGGGCCATGAACGCAGGCCCTTCGTACGCAGTGGGACTCGCCGAGGCGGTGTATACCGACGCGCACGCGATCCTTTCCGCGGATTCTCTGCACGGTGGTGCCCACAACCTGCTCGGCAAGCTGAACTACGAGATCATGAGCCTCTCATGGCTCGAGCGAACGGTGGCCAGGACCTTCATGGGCAACGAAGCTCTCGAAGACACGAGCTGGGAGAATGCCGAGTACCATCTCCAGCGCGCAGTGGAGGCTTGGCCGGACTTCATCCTCTTCCATTTCGACATCGGGCAGCTGCACAAAAAGAGGGGTCGCCAGGAGCAGGCGGTCGAGTCGTTCAGGCAGGCGTTGTCATTGAGAGCGGTACATCCCATCGACATAAGCCTCCAGGATCAGGCGCGCGCAGCTCTCGCCGAGTGGGGTTTGCCTGTCGATCCGCCTACGTCCGGGATGTCCAGGGACCGGTGATCGCGAGGGTCCACCCTTCGATCTGTTTGTTCACGAACAGCGTGCTCCCGTCTGGGGAGAAACAGCATCCCGCGAATTCCCCTATTCCGTTCAGGTCTCGAGCGAGCTTGTAAATCTCACCCTCCGGCGTGATGCCGAGCAGGTAATCGTCGCCCGTGCCGTCTTCGCACACGACAAGATCACCCCAGGGTGCCACGCACAGGTTGTCTGCGTTTTCGATAATCGTACCGTCGTTTGGCTCGACGAAGAGTTCGAGCGTGCCAGGGCTCGTCACTTCCTGACCTGAGCCCTCGAAGGGGCTCGGCCGGTACGTCCAGATCTGCCCCTTACGAGCCAGGCCACCGTTTGTGCACGCGAGATATACTTCGCCGGCGCCATCTTTCTCTCCGTAGAAGATCCCCTCGCCCCTCGCGAAGCGAGCTGCACCCGCCTCGAAGCCTCGGTAACGCAGATCATCTAGCGGGCTGGCCACGTCATCGAGGTCGATCCACCTCGTCGCCATGCGTGTTCGAAGAGGGACGCTCTGAGCTTCCCAGTTGCGGGTATCCAGACTCGGCTGATCGAGGATCGCTAATGCCTGGAGACGACCCCCCTTGGCCAGTCGCCCCGGGACGTTGGGAATGAAACGGTAGAGGAGGCCGTCCCCGAGGTCCTCGGTTTCGTACACGATGCCCGAGGCCGGATGCACCGCGATCGCTTCGTGCTTGAATCTCCCCATTTCTCTGAGAGGTTCTGCCTGCTGCAGGCCGGGTTGTCCGGCGACGACCTCGAAGTTGAATCCGTGCTCGCGTGTGAAGCCGGCTTCAGGAGACGACACGATCTCTTCACAGGTAATCCATGAGCCCCACGGAGTCGGCCCACCCGCACAGTTCACCAGGGTGCCTGCAAGGCTCAGGTGGTGGGAGACCAGCCGTTGGCTCGTCGTGTCGTACAGCATGGTGGTCGTGCCACCCAGTGCGGGGGGGCGACCATCGCCGGGGTCGTACAGCAAGCCGGGATCGACCTGGTCAAGGAGTGCCAGGTCTGCACCGAAGGCGCCCTGTTCCGGTCCAGCCCCGGGTGTGATCTCATGGTTTCGGACCAGGATCGTCATGCCGTCGGGGCCGGGGAAGGTTGCCATGCCGTCGTGTCTGTTTGGCACGAACAGACCATCAGAC
>JAKMDG010000469.1 GCA_022428035.1 Longimicrobiales bacterium | reverse complement strand
GAGTGCTTGAGCTGCCTCGGACCCCGGGCCGCAGCCTCCGCACCTGACGCCCATCCGCGCATCACCTCGGACCACGCGCTCATCCCGCCGTGCACACGCTGGCACGGGCCTCCTGAAAACTCACCATACCCACGCCAGACACGCCTTGCCGCGCCCCTTAGCTCTTCACTCCGTTGATCCTCCGCTCGCACTGACCGCGGTTGGCCTTCCTATCCGTTACAGCTGGTGCGCTTCTCCCCACACCTCTGGCCAGAGCTCCTCCACCGCGCCGGCGGCCTCCACCGACCGAGCGATCGGAATACCTCAAGTAGCTCAGTCGTTGACCTCGACACGATGGGTGTGAACGGAGGACCAGTGTCGGGCAATGTTTCTCACTGACAGTCGGCGCTCACCGTCACACCCTTGAGTTCCAAGTCAGCTACATCCATGCAAGACACCATCGTATTTGTCAGGCTGACCGTATCGCCCTCTCCAAGCCCCGAGTTGTCGAGCAACGGCTGGATGTTGCTCAGGTTGATGTTGTTTTCGAGTCGGAGGCCTGTGAGGCTCGTCAGCCCGCTCAACGCGCTGACGTCGTCGATCGAGTTGTCTTGGAGCTGCAGCTGCGTCAGGCTCGTGAGCCCGTTCAAGGCGGATATGTCACTGATCAAGTTCTCATAAAGGTACAGCACCGCGAGGCCCGTGAGCCCGCCTATCGGGCTTACGTCGACGATATCGTTCCCCTCAAGGTGGAGGGTCGACAGGCTCGTGAGCCCGGTCAAGTCGGATATGTCGACAATACTGTTATACGACAGATAGAGCACCGTCAGGCTCGTGAGCCCGCTCAAGTCGGATATGTCGACGACATTGTTATACGGCATGTAGAGCACCGTCAGGCTCGTCAGGGCACTCAACTCGCTCAAGTCGCTGATCGACATATTGTTGAGGTGGAGCTCCGTCAGGCTCGTCAGGCTACTCAACCCATCGATATCGTTGATGGAGTTACTTCCGAGGTAGAGTTTCCTCAGGCTCGTAAGGGTCCTCAACCCACCTAGGGTTACGATCGAGTTCCGCGTCAGGGAGAGCTCCGTCAGGCTTGTGAGAGTACTCAACGGATCTACGTCTGCGATCGAGTTGTCGGAGAGTTCGAGACGGGTCAGGTTCGAGAGTCCACCCAGGGGGGCTACGTTGCTGATCGAGTTGTTGGAGAGTCTGAGGGTGATCAGGCTCGTGAGCCCACTCAAGCTGGATAGGTCCGAGAGCGGCTGGTCTTCCAGGGTGAGGTCTGTAAGGCCCGTGAGGTTCTGCATTCCGACCACGCTCGCGATCCCCGAGGCGGAGTCGGCAAACTCTGTCAGCCCGGAAACCAGGGTGCACGTGAGATCGTCCTGCGGGCCAACCATCAGTGCAGATCTGACCCCCGACTCCAAGACGTCGTCCTCGAACGACGCGATTGCCGCTCCGGGGTAGTTGCTGCAAAGCTGAGCGGGCTCGAGGACCAGCGGGTTCACCGTGATCGTGACTTGGTCCGTCGCAGTGGCTCCTCCGTCGTCCGTCACCGTCAGGGTGACCGTGTGCTCGCCGACTGCAAAGTCCGGTGAGATGCTCGTACCGGTACCCAGCACGGTCGCACCCTCTGTCCACTCATAGCTCGTGATCGTGCCGTCCGGATCACTCGAGCCCGAACCGTCCAGGGTGACCGTCTCCGAGTCCGTGGCATCGACATCCAGGACGCTCTGATCCGCGCCCGCATCCGCGATCGGCCGGGCATTACCGATGATCGTGATCGTGACCTGATCGGTCGCCGTCGCTCCTTTGTCGTCAGTCACTGTCAACGTGATCGTGTGCACACCGACCGGGAAGTCCGGTGAGAAGCTCGCGGCCGTACCGAGCACGGTGGCACCTTCTGCCCACTCATAGCTCGCGATCGTGCCGTCCGGATCACTCGAGCCCGAACCGTCCAGAGTTACCGTCTCCGAGCCCGTATCATCGTTGTCCGGGACGTCCTCATCCGCACCTGCGTCAGCCGTCGGGCGCTGGTTCACGGTGATCACGACCTGATCGGTCGCTGTCGCTCCCTCGTCGTCGGTCACCGTCAAGGTGATTGTGTGTGGCCCGACCGAGAGATTCGGTGAGATGCTCGCGCTGTTGCCGAGCACGGTCGCACCTTCTGTCCACTCATAGCTCGCGATCGTGCCGTCCGGATCACTCGAGCTCGAACCGTCCAGGTTCACCGACTCCGAGCCTGAGAAATCGAAGTCGAGGACGATCTGATCCTCGCCCGCGTCAGCCGTCGGGTGCGCGTTGCCGGCGACAGTGATCGTGACCTGATCGGTCTCGGCCACTCCTTCGTCATCGGTCACCGTCAGGACCACCGTGTGGACGCCGACCAGGAACGTCGGTGAGAGACTGACGGTGTTTCCTAGCACGGTCGCGCCCTCCGTCCACACGTAGCTCACGATCGTGCCGTCCGGGTCGCTCGAGCCTGAACCGTCCAGGGTCAGTACCTCGGAGCCATTGAGATCCACGTCGACCACCGCCTGATCGGGTCCCGCATTCGCTGTCGGATGCGCGTTGCCGCTGACCGTGATCGTGACCTGATCGGTCGCCGTCAACCCATCGTTGTCCGTGACCGTCAGGGTGATCGTGTACGTGCCGACCAAGAGGTCCAGCGAGATGCTCGCGCCGGAACCGAGCAGGGTCGAGCCCTCCGTCCATTGGTAGCTCGAGATCGTGCCGTCCGCGTCACTCGAGCCCGAACCGTTCAAAATCACGGTCTCCGCACCCGACTCGTCTGCGTCAAGGACGGTCTGATTCAAGCCCGCTTCCGACGTCGGCGGGGCGTAGACCGTGATTGACGTGCTCTCCGTCACCGGCCCGCCACCACCTGTGGCCTCGACACGTACCGCCGTCGACCCGGCCGACACAGCCGTCACCAATCCAGTGCTGCTCACCGTGGCAACACCAGGGTCGTCCGACGACCAGGTCAGGTCAGGGCTCGCAACCTCCGCGCCCCCTGCGTCTGATACGGATGCAGTCACCCTCGCCGTGTCCCCCGGCGCCACCAGCACGAAGGTACTCGCCGATAGTGTAATCGACGTCGGGAACTGTTGTACCGTGACCGACGCGGATTCGGTTACCGAGCCCGACGTTGCCGTGATGGTTGCCGTGCCGCTGGCGATGGCGGTAACCAGACCAGTGGACGACACACTCGCGAGAGAGGAGTCCGAGGACGCCCACATGACCGGCGCAGCACCCATCGCCGCCCCGTTCTGGTCACTGACTGCCGCGATCAGCTGCTCTGACTCTCCGAGCGCCGAAAGGGCGACCGCACTCGAGGATAGCGTCACAGTCGTCGCAACCGGCGTCTCCGGCTCGGTGGGCGACTGTGGCCCGGTGGGCGATCCTGACCCACCGCACCCGGCCAGAGTGAGAAAGACGATGGCCGGAAGGGTGCACTTTGATGTCATTGGACTATTGAATTCCCCTGCCCCAATTGGGCACTGTCACCGAACGGCCCTGGACGGCGACCCATGAACTTTTCTTGGTGGGCTTGTCGCCCGGAAACCCCGATCCTCCTAGTGACCAGGGCGAGCCCCCGTCAGGGGAGGCAGGCCATCCAACGGCCACGTCATCTCTCCCAGTTTGCAAAGAACGAGCCAAAATGCCTCGGTCCGCGCTACATGGCTTCGCGCGGTGGCGAACCACTCCAACCCGACACCTGTCTGCGTACGTGATTCAGCGCTCACGGAAGCCACAGATGAAGTAATCTGATCAGTCTAATCTACAGCTTTAAAGTATCAGCCGAAGACAATATTTCTTTGCCGGGCGCCCATTGAGTCGGTGCACGTTCACGCACCTTATTTCCTGCATGAGTAAAAACATGCCGGCCATGGGGACTAGCTGAACATCACGGCCGAGACCGGCCGGAGACTCCAAACCCTGCCGACAAGGCGAGGGATCTCCCACAGGTCCGTCAGGTCACGGAGTTGCAGAAGAAAGACGCGCGACCGGTGCCTCACTGTACCCACGCCGGATACGCCTCACCCCGCCCCACAGCTCCTCACCATATGGATCATTCGCCAGACTGAATCCGGTTGGATTTCCTATCCCTTTCTCCGTTAGCCAGCGCGGCGGCCTACGGTACCCCGGGGTCACGCGCCAAACTGCCGGAGGTGATGATCAACGTGCCGGTATCCGTAGCGACCCCACATGGCGGCGGGCATCTGACCCCAACGCCAATGAGGGGTCATCCCCACGCCTTGCTGCTCGACGAACCTCAGCATCAGGGCGTCAAGGTCGGCCACGTCTGCGGCAAACTCTGTCGGAGCGGTCCCCTGCCTCTCCTGGTCCTGCTCAGGTGCCGTGCGGAAGCCCTTAGGCCACGGAAGCGGAGTCGTGAACGCGATGAAGCGAAGGATCTTCACGCCCATGGATGGAGGGTCACCCGAGATGGGCCGATCACCGAGGATACCTCTGAACCAATCGCAAAGGTGACAGACCGCCTGGTGAGGCGACATCCGGCCCCAACGCCCCTCGGCCGTCGGCTGCACCTCACCGAGTCGCACCCTCAGCGTCTCGTGGTCGGAGGGCCTGAAGAGTGAGCGCATGTCTTCTCCGGTGAATGTCAGACTCGGCAGTGGAAGAGAAGCGGCAAAAGCAGCGCCGGCCAACGGCTCGAAATTCTGCTGCCGCAAGGCCCCCGGGGCGACGCCGGACACACCCGGTCAGCCCGTGTTCTTCAGTCCTCGCGCGATGCCCTGCACCGTAGCGAGCAGGGCCTGGAAAAGGTCATCGTCCTCCCGGCCGCTCGCACGCCATCGTGCCAGGAGGTCGACCTGCAGCAGGCTCATCGGGTCGACGTACGGGTTCCGCAGGGTGACGGACCGACGCAGGGTCGGATCCTCTGCCAGGATCTGTTCCGCACCTTTGACATGCAGAATGAGGTCGGCCGTGCGGGCAAACTCTTGCCGGATGCTGTCGAAGATCCCGCGCGATGCCGCAGGAGCGAGCCGGACATACTCCTCCGCGATGGAGAGATCGGACTTGGCGATCACCATCTCCACGTCGTCGAGGAGTGCACCCAGGAAGGGCCAGGAGCGCGCTGCGTCCGAGACGGCGCGCAGGCCGTGCTCTCCGATGGCAGCCTCGAGCCCCGCACCGACACCGTACCACCCGGGCGTCGTGGCGCGGTTCTGGGTCCATGAGAATACCCAGGGGATGGCCCGCAGGTCGCCGATGCCGCGTCCCGATCTTCGGGATGCCGGCCGCGAACCGATCGCCATCCGCTCGATGACGTCGATCGGTGTCGCGCTCCGGAAGAAGTCGATGAAGCGCTCGTCCTCGTACACGAGCGCCCGGTAGGAG
>JAKMDG010000455.1 GCA_022428035.1 Longimicrobiales bacterium | reverse complement strand
GGACGGATGCGACAGCTTCGAAACGCGTGCGGCTGGTGACCATCCCAGAGAAGTTCAACGTCCAGGCCCGATTCCCGATCGCAATGACTACCGAGACGACCAGCGCGGGTGCCGCCACCCGCTTCCTCGACTATCTCGCCTCACCTGAGGCACGAGGCATACTGGAGTCGCACGGCTTCGTGACGGAATCGTGATGGCCCGCCCGACACGGCGGTCCCCGCTCACCGGCCTGGGGACTCTCTTCGGCGTGACTCTGGTGGGGCTTCTGGTGCTGCCTTTCCTGGCACTCGCGATCTCGACGCCCATCGGCGACCTGAGCGAGGGAGCTGCGCATCCACTCTTCGTGCCAGCACTGCTCTTGAGCCTGCGTACCACACTCATGAGCCTCATCGTCATCGTGGTGCTAGGGACTCCGTTGGCGTGGTGGCTCGCCTCGAGTCACTCGCGAGCCGCACGGGTGACGGAGGTGCTCGTAGATCTGCCGATCGTCATTCCGCCCGCAGTCGTCGGAGTGGCACTCCTTCAGACCTTCGGTCGACAGGGTCTCCTCGGTCCCGTGCTCGGCGCGGCAGGGATCTCCGTACCATTTACGGAATCGGCCGTCGTTCTGGCCCAGGTCGTGGTCTCCGCACCCTTTTTCATTCAGGCCGCCGCGAACGCGTTCCGCAAGGTGGAGCCGGACATGCTCATCGTGGCGCGCACGTTGGGTGCAGCTCCTCCGATGGCGTTCCTGCGGGTCGCTGTCCCGATCGCGCTTCCCGGCCTCCTCGTCGGGGCGTCGCTGGCGTGGGCCCGTGCGCTTGGTGAATTCGGCGCCACACTCTTGTTCGCAGGAAATATGCCGGGTCGGACACAGACCATGCCGTTAGCCATCTTCTCAGCGCTGGAGTCTGACGTGCGCCTGGCCGTCGTGTTCTCCCTGGTGCTCGCCGCAGTGGGCGTGGTTCTTCTGCTGGCGGTGCGGTTCGCCCCGGCGCTTCGACAGACCGTCGGGAGGAGCGCGTGATGGCCAGATGGCAAGCCGACGTTCAAACCCGCCTTGGGTCATTTGAGCTAGACGTATCACTTGAGGGTGACGCCCAACCGCTGGCCGTCGCAGGGCCGAACGGAAGCGGAAAGACCACGCTGCTTCGAGCCATCGCAGGTGCAGTCCCTGTGGCGCGCGCACATGTCACGATCGGGAAGACGGTGCTGGAGAGTACCGAGCCAGGAATCCATGTCCCGATCGAGCGTCGACGGGTCGGATACGTTCCCCAGGGGTACGGGCTTTTTCCCCACCTTACGGTTCTCGAGAACGTCGAATTCGGGCTAACAACCGGATCCGATCGATCCCCAGCCGAGACGCGACGGACCAGAGCGCTGGGCATGCTGACTGAACTGGACTGTCAGCCGCTCGCCAACCGCCGTGTCGATCGACTGTCAGGAGGGGAGCAACAGCGTGTCGCTCTTGCCCGGGCCCTGGTGCTCGAGCCCGATCTGCTATTGCTGGATGAACCACTTGCCGCTCTGGACGCCACCCGTCGACGAGCAGTTCGTCACTTCCTCGCCGAACGCCTTCGAACGTTCGGTCGTCCGTCGATCATCGTGACGCACGATGTGCGAGACGTGGTGGCTCTGAACGCAAACATCGTCGTGCTCGACGAAGGTCGGGTCGTCCAGCAGGGTTCACTCGCATCCCTGCAGCAGGCACCTGCGAACGACTTCATTGCCGAGTTCGTCGGCGCAGGCTGAGGGTCACATTCCGGAGCGCGCAGAGGTCACGCCACGCTAGCTGTCCTGGCGTTTCGCAGTGAACGGCATGCCTGCACCCATCTCGGGCACGTAGGCTTCGCCCGTCATCTCGTCGCCATCAACGTCGGCCTCCATTTCGACAGTGAACCACTGGCCTTCCATACTGACGTGCATGAGGAAGGAGAGGACGCCGTCCTCGTACAGGCCGTCACTGATCTCGACGTCCTCGACGATCAGGAGTTCAGCAGTTCCCGTCACCGCTGTTCCGTCCTGCTCGAAGATGAACTCCGACTGCATGGTGCCCATCTCCGGCGAGGTGATGGTCATGACCCACGTGCCGGACACGCTTTCCTGAGAGGAAGCGGGGGCCGCAGTCAGAGTCAGCATGGTCAGAAGAAGACCGAAGCCTCGAAGCGCGCGATGCATACGAACCACCTGTCTGAGGGGTGCTGCGTCATGGAATGAGGCACGGTACGATTGCGATACGGTTGTCACAACTCGACGTGCCGCCGAGTTCTACGGCGTCGGGGCGCGTCAGGGTCCAACGACACGACCTACTCGCCTCAGTCCAGTCGCTGAGCGATCCAGACGGTGCGGTATAAAGCCGTCGCGACCGTGCCGGCGGCCACGAGGGCAAGAAGCCAGAAGAGCAGAGTTCCGGGCGTCCACCCCTGCCATGCCGTGACAGCCGGATCGAAGATTCCGCCGAACCCAACCAGCAGTAGCCGCTCCGCGCGCTGCATGACCCCAACCTTGGCCACGACGCCGAGACTCTCGCCACGAGCGCGGGCGTAGCTCACGAGCAGCGAGCCACCTAGCGCGGTCACGACCACGGCAAGCTGCGAGGCCGACTCCATGTACATCACCGCGAGTCCGACAAACGCACCTACCTCCGCAAACCGATCGAGCGTTGAGTCCAGAAAGGCACCGGTCTCATTTGCGAGTCCGCGAGCGCGAGCGATGCGTCCATCGAGCACGTCCGCTGCGCCGCCGAGGAGGACAAACCATCCGCCAAGATTCACTCGTCCGGTCGCGAAGCAGATCCCTGCGGTACAACCGCACAGCACACCGGTGATGTTGTACGCGGTTGGGGAGAGTCCGAGTAACAGAGAGACCCGCTCGATCGGCCATATAAACCAGTAGAACCAGCTGCGCACAAATCCGCCCAAGACGAACCCACCGCGGTCCGCGATCTCGTGGGCATCGCTCCGCGTTCGGGCAACGACCGCATAGATCGGCATCGTGCCGAAGGCCAACGCGAGAATTCCGAAGAGAACAGCCATGTCAGTCCTCATCCCTGTCTCTCTTTCTTTACTCGGATGTGGATCATGGTTTCAGCTCGCGCCTCGGACGCGTCAGGAGAACGTGGACGACCCGTGGCCAGAGAAAGATCAATGGGAGCTTCTCTTCGAGGACTGTGAGCTGGATGGTCCGACCGGTATGCCGTTCGACCTTCCGGACGATGTACGGAAGCCAATTCGCAAAGGTCAGCGTGTGCTTGGACCAGCGCAGGGTGGCCCGCGCTTTGGATCGACGGAAGTGCCGCCGCCAGCGTCGGCAAACCGCTGGCGGCACGGGTGAGGCCAGCTCGTAATGTGCGTCATCGGTGACACGCAGAGTACCCGACGCTGATGCCGCCTCGAGCCCCGGCGCGAGTGCGTGTGCAAAGTGCTGCGCCTGAGCCTCGAAGATCTTGCCGGCCCGTCCCCGGGACTCGGGTCGCAGTTCACCCTGGTAGCAGACTTCCAGTATGCGCCGCCCAAGCGCTGAGGCATCAAACGGCCCATCAAGATAGGGAGCCATCCAATCCAGCAACCGGCCATGCGCGCCTGCGATCACCAGACGCACCCAGGACTCCTGAGCCTCGTCGGTCGCCCAAACCACGCCGATGCGCTGAATCATGCGGCCGAGTAAAAAGTGATCTGGGAGGTCCGGGCCGAGCGCACGTTCGAAGTCGTCTGCGGAGATGACGAGGCACTTCGCGATCCCATGGGCGCCGTCGTCGGGCACATACGCGATGACGTTTGGCGCCAGGACTCTCGACAGGGCCCTCATGAGGAGGACGGGCCGCCCAAGTTCACCGACCTCCGCCAGTCCCTCATAAAAGGAGCGGTAGTCGTCCACGATGACCACAAAGTCGAGCGCGCTGTGCCGATCCGGGTTCGTCTTCAGGAGACGGGATCCATACATGAGGACCGCTCGCACAGAGCCGGCGGTCTGCCCTACCAGACGTTCGGCGAGCGCCGTCGCCTCAGGCCATCGGGTCTCCGGCGGGTCGCTCAAGGGTCTGACGCCCCCTCGGAGCGCATAGCCGCCAGACGCTCGATCATGACCTCCCGAACCTGATCCATGAAGGCGGTGGTATCTCCCCCGGAGTCGGTCCACTCCAGCGTTGCCGCGTGCTCTATGCGACCGTCCACGCGCGACAGGTCAGAAAAGAAGTCCTTTACGTGGGTGTTCTTCCAGTAGCCATCCACAACGAAGACGTACACAGTCCATGGTCGTGCTTTGAGGACTCTCATGAGCCCGCGCTTCCGGAACGTCCCGATCCCACCGTCTTTCGAGCGTGTGCCTTCCGGAAAGATTGCCATCGGTACGTCAGAATCACGAGCCTCGTGAGCCATGACGCGAGCCATTTTCAGCACATCGCGCGGGTTTGCCCTGGGGTTCACGGTCGGGTATTGATAGAGCCTGACCATATGCGAGATTAGCGGAATAAAGCGGCGGTAGCGGGCCCTCGTCACGATGCGGGGATAACCACCTTCGACCGTCTTCACGGCCAGCGGAATATCCAACACCGACTGGTGGTTCAGGAGGATCAGGGTACCCGGTTCACATGGAACGATGCGGGGCGGAAGTTGAATGGACGCGCCCCCGATCTTCCGCAGTGGCAGGGTTACGACCACGGCCATCGCGTTGATCCAGCGGCCGAGGAGCGGAATCCGGGAGGATGGAAAGAGCTTCACCCAGGGCGAAACAATGATCCGCTGCACGACATCGCACACGACAAACGACAGGCAAACGGACAAAAGCGCGAGGAGTCCGCGGAGCTTGGACACGTGCCTCTGGGCGATGGATAGAAAGAGAAGCCGACGTGCGGGCTGCGAAGCGTAGCCTCACCCGCCGAACCTACAAGAAGAAGATCTCAGACATGAGCGATTCGGAAAACACGTACTACGGTTATGACATGTGCGTCGGTGGCTATTTCGAGATGCCGACCGCCGACGCGCGGAAGCTCCTGCCGAGCCACCTGGAGCCTCTCGAGGTGCAGCACGAGCGGAGCATCCTCGCCATCACGGCGTTCCACTTCGGCGAGAGCATGGTCGGAGAATACGATGAAATTGTTCTTGCTGTGGTGGTCCCTCCGATGGTCGAGCCAGGCAAGCCACTGCCCAAGGCTGCGTTCTTCCCATTCATGGTGGGGACCTCGACGCCCGAGTCTCGCGAACACGCGATCGAGCGTTGGCACCTGCCTCACTACATGAAAGACGTCGACATCGACTTCGTGGAAGACGGCGGCGAGATGACAGTGACGGTACGCGACGAGGGGACGACAGTCCTCGAGATGGTCGTGACCTCGCACCAGCGCAGCAGTGCCGCAAATCACTACATGTGCTTTACGGTCGACCCGGAAGACCGCTTTAAGGTCAATATCCTCATGGAGGCGGAACACACCGAGCACGAGGAAGAGACCGGTAGTCTGACGCTGACCGACCACGAGATGACTGCGGGGCTCACAATCGATGACGTGAACACGTACCCGTTCCGCGAAGAATGGTACGGGAAGGGCCTCCAGACGTTCGACAAGATGGTCAACTTCTGACCGCTCGACGGCACTTCGTCGTCTTCAACCCCGCGTCTGGTCGAGGACGGGGGGCCAAGCGGATGGGTACGTACCGGGCGCTCCTGGATGATGCGCTCGAGAATGTGACCTATGGAGCGACCACCCGGCCAGGGGAGGAGCGTGATCTGGCCGAGCGAGCGGTACAGGAGGGATACGACGTCGTCATCGCAGTGGGCGGCGATGGTACCTGGAGTAACGTCGCTGATCGGCTCGTCGCGAGTGGTAGGGACGATGTCGTGCTCGGCATCCTTCCTAGTGGGACAGGCAACGACTTCGGTCGTAATTTCGGGTATGACCCTCGGAACCCTTCGGAGGCAGTGCGTGTGCTGGCCGAGGGCCGCACACGGGCGATCGACGTGGGCCGAGTCAACACGCTCAGCGCATCGGAACATCACCCGGACCGATGGGAACCCAGGCACTTCCTGAATCTCATCGGTTTCGGATTTGACATTGCGGTGATCGACGCCGCCAAGGGCGCCCGTTTTCTTCGTGGTGAGCTGCTGTACAAGATCACAGCCCTGCAACAGCTCTTTCGCTTCCCAGGCCTTCATGTTCGAGTCGACCCAGAATCGGGAGACGCCCGGGAACTGCACCATCTCATGTTGACGGTGTCGAACGGTCGCTATTTCGGAGGAGGATTTCCGATCGCTCCAGATGCGACAGTCGATGACGGCCAACTTCACGCATGCATGATCGGCGACGCTCCAGGTCTCACGCGGATGAAGCTGTTCAACCTTGCAGAGCGCGGACGGCATGTGACGTCGGATAGGGTCGAGATCGTCGACGACACTGGGTTCCGTCTGGCCTTCCACGAGCCCCCACGCTTCGAGATGGACGGTGACGTGCGCAAGGCCAGGACGGACGTCGTGGAGGTTCAGTCCCTGCCGGGTGCACTTCGGGTCCTGGCACCGGCGGGCTGACACGCCAGCGCGCGACCCGAGGGCACCTTGGTATGTCTGCCCGCTCCCTCACTCCTTGAGTCAAATCATTGGCAGACCAGGGCGTTGGCATATACTTTGCGGTGCAAAGTGATACATCATGATGGGTTCATTTGTGAGACGTCAATGAACGGACCGGCCCCAAAACTTCACACCCAGGACGCGACCCCCATCGCGCTTCACGACCGCGCGATGGACAACCTCCGTTACATCCGCGAAACGATGGAACGGTCGGGGTCATTCACACACGTATCGGGCATCGGTGGGGTCGCCATGGGCCTGGTTGCGCTCGTCGCGTCGTGCTTCGCCGTGACCGCCTCCTCGGAGCTCATCTGGCTCACGGTATGGTTCGAAGCCGCAGCCGTATCGCTGGCGATCGCGGTCTACAGTATGGCGCGGAAGTCAAAGTCCGAAGGCATGAGTGTCATGAGCGGACCGGGTAGGCGCTTCACATGGAACGTGATCCCACCGTTGGCTGCAGGCGCGGCGCTGACCTTCGCGCTGCTGCAAATGGGAGCGTTGCAACTGCTCCCCGGGACCTGGCTCCTCCTGTACGGGACAAGCGTGGTGACTGGCGGCTCATATTCCGTACGCTCCGTGCCACTCATGGGTGCCGCGTTCATGTGCGTGGGCGCGCTGGCCTTGCTCACACCGCCCGCCTGGGGTGATTTCTGGATGGCCGCTGGATTCGGGGGACTTCACATCGTCTTTGGTGTTGTGATCTGGAGGAAACATGGGGGCTAAGAACACTGTCCGTCAGGCTAACCTCGACGGCCCGACAGGCCGTCTCGATGCGGTCGAGGGTGGGTCGGAAGCACTCGAGCTGGACCGTCTCATACATGAGCGTGTGCGCCTGGGCATCGTGAGCTCCCTGGCCGTGAACGGATCTCTCAATTTTACCGAGTTGAGAGACCTGCTGGGCATCACCGACGGCAACTTGAAGTCGCACGCAAGCAAGCTCGAGAGCGCTGGCTACGTGCTGTGTTCCAAGTCGTATGAAGGTCGGACGCAGAAGACCGAGTACACGCTGACGCCGACAGGACGGACGGAGCTCGAATCCTACCTTGGCCACATGGAAGCGATCATCCAGGCCACCCGCGATTCCTCGGAGCTTTGACCAGATGACCGACTTGCATGTCGCCATCATCATGGACGGGAACGGCCGTTGGGCAATCGCTCAGGGGCGACCCCGTAACTGGGGCCATCGCCAAGGGATTGAATCCGTGCGCAGCGTGGTGCGCGCCGCACCCGACCTCGGCATAGGAACGCTGACGCTGTATGCGTTCTCCTCGGACAACTGGAAGCGACCACCCGCTGAGGTGTCCGTGCTGATGAAGCTGCTGCGCACCTATCTGAAGACGGAGCTCGACGAGCTTAATGAGAATGGCGTGCGGCTAAAGGTCGTGGGCCGGCGGGACCGACTGCGTCCCGCTCTTCTGAAGGCGATCGAGGACGCCGAGAGGCGAACGGCGCAGGGAGACCACCTGGAGCTACGCTTGGCCGTAGACTACTCAAGTCGCGATCTGCTGCTTCAAGCGGTACGCGCGGCCGCAGCAGCGAGCGACATGGAACGAAGAGATCTGTCGACCTTGCTCGGGGAAGCGATGAACGGTGACGGTCGCGCACCGGACGTTGACCTACTCATTCGGAGCGGTGGTGAACGCCGGCTCAGCGACTTTCTGCTGTGGGAGTGCGCATACGCTGAACTGCACTTTACCCCTACCATGTGGCCAGACTTCCGAGGTCACGACCTCAAGGCCGCATTGGATGACTTCCGCGCACGTGACCGACGTTTCGGAGAGGTTGCCGCCGCATCCTGAGCGGGAGCTCCACGCGGCAGCTAATTCGATGCTGACTCCGTAAGACTTTGATATGGTGCCGTAGAGAAGCTGCGAGGCCTTTGTCACGTAACGAGGAGTTCAGTCATGTCGGCCACGATTTCCTGGAATCTCCAACTGGTCGTTCAAGACGGTAAACTAGACGATGCTCGTGCCTTGATGGACGAAATGGTGGAGGCTACTGCACAGGAGGCCGGAGCGAGAGGCTACGAATGGTTCATCAGCTCCGATGACCAGACCTGCCACATCTGCGAGCGGTACGTTGATTCCGACGCTACGCTGGAGCATCTGGGTAACTTTGGCGCCAACTTTGCCGAGCGATTCCTTCAGTGTTTCACGCCAACGGCATTGTACGTCTACGGTGAGCCCAGTGATGACGTGCGCGCAGCCCTCGACGGATTTGGAGCCGTCTATCTCGGGAACATGGGCGGCTTCGCCCCCTGACTCAGACCAGGGGTACGGCCGACGTCTAACTTAGATCGGCAACCCAGCGAATCATTCCCAATGCGACGAGCACGGCCCCTTCCCAACGGGTAATCCGCCAGCCCCGGCGCATGAACACGACGACCAGGACGACCATGCCCACAAGGGCGAGCATGGAGCCGGACGCCTCAGGACGAACGGCCATCGGCTGAATGATCGCGGTCAGGCCGAGGACCCCGAGCACGTTGAAGACGTCGCTACCGATCACGTTGCCCAATCCGAGCCCGTGATGACCCCTTGCGGCCGCGAGCAGTGAGGTCGTGAACTCAGGGAGCGACGTGCCCGCGGCAACGATCGTCACTCCGATGGTCCACTCACTCACACCGAGGGAGCCCGCCAGGATGCTCGCCGCCTCCACCAGGAATTCCGCGTACGTCACGATGATCAGGATCCCTCCCGTCATCCGAGCCAGGAGGAGGGTGAGCGCCGGTCCCCTCAGCCGTAGGGACGTATCCTGCTCGGTTGCCGCCGGTGTGGACCCCCCAGGAGAACCTTGAGGTAAACGATCAGGCATCCCAGCAGCAGAATACCGTTGATGCGCTCAGCCTCCAGGTCGATGGCGAACAGAAGCCATGCGAGGACCGCGCTTCCGAGAAGGACCGAGCCGTCCCTCCATACGGTACGACGCATCAGTATCCAAGGGTCGTAGCAGGGCGACACCCCCCAGAATGAACCCTACGTTGAAGATGTTGGACCCAACGACGTTGCTCATTGCCATGTCGCCCCGGCCTTCCGTCGCCGCTGCAATGCTCACGGCAACCACGATCGCCGCCATCGTGATGGACCATGGCTCGCCGAGCCAGGGAATCAATGGGTGGAGGAGGTCGTACATGCGGGATTTCGAGCGTGGGGGGACAGGTCGGTCGACCGGCCGGGCCATGGTTGCTTCATCGAGCAGGCAAACGCAAGAAGCAGCACCCCGGGCGTTACGGAGCCACCGACGGGTCAACGTCGCCAGTGGCCTGTAGACCGGGGGTCTCTTCTCCTGAAGTCAGCGCGGGGCCCGCCCTGCGTGCGATCAGCAGACTCGCCGCGCCCGCACCTGCACCCAGAAGGGGTAAGATGGTCATCGCCTCCACCGTACCGGTAGCGGCCTCGCCCGCGAGCGACGTGAACCCGATCAGTGTCCCAGCGAGCAGCAGCCCCGCCAAAGCTCCGATCCCCGCCACTCGAGCTACGGAAAGTTTCTCGAACGACATGTGCCTACCCACGACCGCCAGTACGCCGGAGAACGCGACGCCAATCCCGAACCCCCACACGGTACCTGCAATGGTCGGGAAGAACGGCTCACTTTCATCGAGACCCCCGAAGACCGCGAGCATGACGGTGAGGACGGCGAAGAATCCGCCCGCAATACCACCGAACGTCAGCCCCATCCCCAGCATACCCCGAAGAACACTCTTCCAGCGAGACAAACGGCCCTCCACTCACTCAACACTTTGCGCTGCAAAGTAGAGGCTTCTTTGTGCCATTGCTACCGACCCAGACGGGATCTCGCTGGCGGACACGGATCGCGGAGGGCAGACTTCCCTGCCCCCTCCACCACCCTTCACTCGCGGACTCATGACAAACTGAGAACCGTTCCGCATCGCTGCTGTGCAGGCTGCACCGGTCTACCTCGACCTGGACGCCACACTCGACAAAGCATGTGCTCTGATTGAGGAAGCGGCCGCGGGAGGAGCCCGGATGGTCGCCTTCCCGGAGGCCTTCCTGTCCGGATACCCGGCCTGGGTCTGGTTCATCCCGTCCGGAAAGACCCACCCTTTGCGTGACCTCTACACCCGTTTACACGCGAGCTCTGTCTCCATTCCCGGTCCCGCGATCCAGAGACTTCAGGAGGCCGCAGCTGCGTTCGACATCGCCGTGGTCATGGGAGTGAACGAACGAAACTCCGAAGCGAGCGATACAACGCTGTACAACACGCTCGTATTCATCGCACCCGACGGCACGCTGGCTGGGCGACACCGCAAATTCGTACCCACCGCAGGTGAACGCCTGGTCTGGGGGCAAGGCGACGGTAGTGATCTCGACGTGTACGAATGGCCGTTCGCGCGGGTGGGTGGCCTCCTGTGCTGGGAGAACTGCATGCCACTCGCCCGCTACACCCTCAGTGCCTGGGGTGAGCAGATTCACGTCGCGCCCACGTGGGACCGGGGCGAGCCATGGGTCTCCTCCATGCGTCACGTTGCGAAGGAGGGGCGCTGTTTCGTGGTGAGCGTCTGTCAGGCCTTCCACATCGACCATGTACCAGACGAACTCGCGTTCAAGGCTGAGTACCTGAGTGAAATCCAAGGGTGGTTGAATCCTGGACTCAGCGTGATCACGGATCCGGACGGTAAGATCGTCGCGGGCCCCCTCGACAGCGAGGAAGGCATCCTGTTCGCCAATGTCGAGCCGCACCAGCTTGTCGGGCCGCGATGGCAGCTGGACTCAGCGGGTCACTACGCCCGGCCCGACGTCTTCGAGCTCCGATTCCACCGCCGCCCGGCGCCGGTTCTTCGTGTCATCGACGAAGAAGAGGCACCGGATTCATCAGAACCCATCTAGCGCAGGGTGCCATGGCTGGCTGCTCACCCGGAGCGAGTGCGACCTGCCTCGTGCTCGAGTTCCAGGAGTCGCTTCTTCCGCCATAAACCACCTCCGTAGCGGGTGAGCGTTCCACCGAAACCTCGACCCTGAATCTTCTCCATCGAAGACCCGATTCGCTGAGGCGTACGTCGGCCACCTGCCACGTACGTAGATGGCAGTGATCGCGGATGGGCTACAGCAGCCTTGGTGTACGTCATATGACCTTGCCCATGACGCACGCTACGTACATCGTCTCGTTGCGCAGCCCATCCGCACTCCCCGGAGATATGTCGTGCACGTTCCCCGCACGCCCATCACCGCTCCACTGGGAGCTTCAGATCACCTGCCTCTGGTGGGTCGCTCGACCGAGCTCGCCCAGCTGGAGCGTCTCCTGGACGGCACGGATGGCCCCCGACTCACCTTTGTCCGCGGGGAAGAAGGCGTAGGAAAGACCCGGCTCGTGTCCGAGCTGTCGGCCCGTGCGGCGGCCCGAGGATGGGACATTGCTCACGGCCGAGCCTACCCCGTGGAGAGGGGTACGCCATATGCGCTCTTTTCCGATGCGTGGCTTCCTGTACTCAATACGATGGACGCCAGCGCTCTTCGGGTGTTGAGCCGAGGCAGCGAAGCGGAGTTGAGCTGCCTTTTCCCCGCCATGACCGCTGGGGCCGATGCCACCGATGTGGAGTCTGGGGACCCGGAAGAGCTGCGAACTCGCATTCTGTGGAACTTTGCCGAGTTCGTGAAACGATACGCAGGCAGGAGCCCCCTGCTGTTGGTGCTTGAGGACCTGCAGTGGGCGGACGAGTCCTCGATCGAGCTCGCCCACTTCCTTGCACGCCAGGTCGGCGGGCACCCCGTGGTGATGGTGTGCACATACAAGGACCAGGACCGTGACAGAGCGAAAACGCTGGTGCAGGCGGAGCGCTCTCTGACGTCAGTCGGAGCCGCTGAGGTTCTCGCTGTACGTCCCCTGACACGAGAACAGATCGGTGAGTTGGTCTCCCGGACCTTTGGCGTCGAGCCTGAAGTCGTCCGCGAGTTCGCGGCGATACTGTACGGTTGGACCCGCGGTAACACGTTCTTCGTCGAAGAGATCCTGAAAGCGCTCACTGGCTCGGGAACACTCCGGTACGAGTACGGAACCTGGGTGGGGTGGGAGACCAAGGAATTCGGTATGCCGGGCTCGGTTCGTGACGCGATTCTCTCACGCATCGCAGACTTTTCGGAGGAGGAGCAACGGGTCCTCGACATGACGGCCATGGTCGGGACTCCCGCCAGTTTTGGTTTGCTCGAGGCGATCACGGATGTGGAATCAAGTGCACTGCTGTCCGCGGTCGAGGGCGTATGCGCATCCGGTATCCTCGAAGAGCGCCCCCAGGGGCACGAGGTCGTATACGAATTCCGGCACCCACTCGTACGGCAGACGCTGTACGACGAGTTCGGCCTGCAGCGGGCTCGCCTTCTTCATGGTGCAGTCGCCGAAGCGATGGAGCGCCACTATGGATCGGTAGCGCTCGACCACGCGGACGAGCTTGCGTACCACTTCGCACGGACCGATAGCTCCCGTCTGCGTGGAAAAGCGGCGCACTATCTGATCGCGGCTGGAGCACGCGCGCTGGAGCGACGAGCAGACACCGAGGCCATCAGCTACCTGGAAGCAGCGCTCGAACGGACAAGCGACTCGCGCCCGGATGACACCGGCGGTGTCTCCGTTCGAAAGGTCCTCCCTCTCCTCGCGAGGGCTCATACTCACGTAGGAAATTTCGCCCAGGCTCAGGCCCATTGGAGGGCCGCGCTCGAGGCCCTCGATCCATCGTCGCCGGAGTATCCGGATGTGTCTCGGGCCCTCGCGCTTACAGAGATGTGGCTGGGCAACCACGACGAGGCGATGGCTCAACTGGATCGTGGACTGGGTGCCGCGCAGGCTTCGAGCGATGAACGAGGAATCGTCCGACTTCTCGTCGCACGCTCCCACGTGCACCAGGAGGTCGGCCAGGGCGCAGAGGCGCTTGAGACGCTGTCGGCAGCACTTCCCATCGCCCAGAACCTCGACGACCCTCGACTCCTGGCTCGGGTCCATCGCGGGCTGGCGCTTCTGCACGTCTGGGTCGGTCCACCAGAGAAGGCAGTAGAGCATGCCGGCATAGCCATCGATCTGGCCCAGAAGGTCGGCGACCTCTCAATTGAATTCTGGGCGCGATGGGGCCTGGCTGTACTGACAGGGATGCGTGGCGATACGCTCGCCATGGGTCAGGCGATCGAAGAGGTCAATAATATTGCGGACAAGCTGCGCTCACCCGTGTTACGCCTCTGGACTGCCGATATGTCCGTGGAGTTAGCGTACGCCCGCGGAGACTGGGACACCGGGATCGCCATCGGAGACCGTTCGATCGAACTCGCCCGAGCCCTGAATCAGCGAACGCTGCTGCCACGACTGTTGGTGTGGACATCACAATTCCACGGAGCGCGTGGTGACCTGGACCGTGCGGAGGAATTGGTACAGGAAGCTGTCCAGATCTCAGGACTCGAGGACGAGTCGACAGCGATTGATGTGCATCAGGTGGTGCCGACCTACATCGGTCTGGCTCTGCACCACATCCACGTTGGAGACTTCGAGGACGCCATCGACGCAGCGGAGCGCGGACTCCAGATCGCTGAAGGCACTGGGTATATCCTGTGGGCGGTTCATGTGCTCCTTCCTGCGCTTGCGGAAGCGTGCCTGTGGGCGGGACACATCGATCGAGCAGAGCAGGTCGGGCGACGCATGCGGGTACATGCTGAGAAGATCGACCACCGCATCGGGGTCGCCTGGTCAGACGCGTGCGAGGCGCTCGTACAGTGGAAACGTGGCGACTCTGAGGGCTCAGTGGACCTCATGGCGTCGGCGGTAACCGAACTTGCTGACATCCCGATGCTCTGGACCGCGACCCGCCTGCGGCGACAGCTCGCGGGGCGACTCGCCGAGATCGGCCGGCGAGATGAGGCTCTGGCCGAGCTGACCGCTGTCCACGCCGTTTGTGTGCAAGTCCGTGCCGGCCTCGAGTTGGAGAAGACGCGCAGCATGTTCCGTGAGCTCGGCGTTCGGCCTCCTCCGATCCGCTCCGAGGACGGACCTCTGGGGCTCACGCCAGCGGAGTTCGCCGTAGCCCGGTTGGTCGCACAGGGCATAAGTAACAAAGCGATCGGACGAGAGCTGAAGTGCGCAACACGTACCGTCAGCACACACCTGTCCAACATCTATACCAAGCAGAACATCGGAGGGCCGGGTGCGCGCATGCGGTTGAGCAACCTGGTGAAGGACGCGGGCTTGGTTGATTGAGCCCGGCTTGATAGGACCTCCACGGTCACGATCTTTCCACATGGCCAAGGAGAAGACTACACCGGACACGCCGCTCGGCGTACCGAACGAAAATCCGGTTGCCCTCACGCCGCTTGTCGTCCGCACATCCGAGCTCGATTCCTTTGGTCATGTGAACCACGCGGTCTACCTCACCTATTTCGAGCATGCTCGGTTTCAGGCTCTCAAGGAAGCCGGGTTCGACTGGAATGCCCTCGAGGATCGGGGCTGGGCAATCTTCGTGGTTCGTGTCGAGGTGGACTACCTCGCTGAAGCGGGACGAGAAGATCGGCTCATGATCCGCACCCAGGCCGAATCCTTTCGCCGGACCAGCATGCTTCTGGCTCAGGACATCGTCCGTGACGACGGTTCCGGTACGATCGTCGCTCAGGCGAAGGTCACGGCCGTGTGGATCGGCCCGAACCGACGGCCCATGCGTGTGCCAGAAGAGGTCCGTGAAGGCCTGACAAATCCACGCGGTTAACTTCTGATGAATACGGGCTGAGCTCGTAGGCCACGTCCTGAATCTCCTGTGCCAATGAATGCCAAAGACGAACTCAAGACACTGCTGATCCAACGCTCCGTACGACTAGGGGAGTTTACACTGGCCAGCGGGGCCACGTCCGACTTTTACATCGACGCGCGTCTCACGACGATGTCTGCGGAAGGACAGCGGCTGGTTGGTCGGGTTGCCTACGATGCTATTCGCGAGCACGGTCTCGACCCCACGCATGTCGGTGGCCTCACCATGGGCGCCGATCCGATCGCATACGCGATTGCCCATGTGAGCGCGGTTGAAGGACACATCATCGACGGGTTCTCTGTGCGCAAGCAGGCGAAGGATCACGGTACCGGGCAGCGCATCGAAGGCGGTCTCCCAATGAATGGACGGGCGCTGATGGTCGAGGACACGATGACGACCGGACGAAGCACGCTGCAGGCTGTCGACGCCGTGCGGGAGCACGGCACACCCATTGTCGGTGTGCTCACGCTGGTGGACCGCTCGAGCAATGCGAAAGAGGTCTATGCTGCTCAGGGCCTTCCGCTGATCTCACTCTACAGTGCAGCTGAACTGGTGGCGGCCGCCCGACAGGGCTGAGATTCAGCCCCTGCCTGGTACTCCCGAGGAGTTCAGGTAAGCACAGCCCTCAATCGATCAGGCGAAGTGGCATCACGAGACATAGGTAGTCCGCTGCATTGTCACCCGCTGGCTCGATCGTCGCGGCACGCTCCGGCGCCTTGAAGTTGAACTTCACTTCGTCGGATGGAATGTGACGCAGGACCTCGAGTAGATAATTCGCGTTGAAGCCAATCTCGATCTCCTCACCGTCATATCCTACGTCCAACTCATCATGACCCTCGCCCAGATCGGGCGTGAGCACGTTGAGGTGGACGCGGCCTGATTCGAAGCGTAGGCGGATCCGGTGGGTTTGGTCGGACGCTACGACTGCCATTCGCCGGACGGCTGACGCGAACGCCTTCTTCTCGATGATCGCGACCTTGTCGTTGTCCTTCGGAATGACCTGCTCGTAATTCGGGTATGTACCCTCGATCAGGCGTGTGTAGATCTCCGTGGTGTCCGCACGAAAGCCAAGATGGTTTCCACTG
>JAKMDG010000413.1 GCA_022428035.1 Longimicrobiales bacterium | reverse complement strand
CGACCTCGAGATCGCTGCGCCGCAGCACCCATACCTTGTGGTTGGTTCCGTCGGCTAGATACAGCCACTCCTGATCCGCATCTGGAGAGAGCTGGATCACGAAGGCGGAGCCGGAGGCGAGGGTCCGAGGTTCGATAATCTTCTCGGTTACGAATGTACCGTCCTGCTGGAAGACCTGGATCCGGTTTCCACGGCGGTCCGCAACGTAGATCAGACCGTCGTTCGATCCTACTAGTCCATGGACCGTCGACATCTGGGTCGGGGGCACAGATGCGTGCGCCTCACTGCCGAAGTCGTACTCGTACTGATCCTGAGGCTCCTCGCCGTAGGCGCCCCAGTGCCTGAGATACGCGCCGGTGGCACCGTCGAAGACGACGACTCGACGATTACGATAGCCGTCTGCAATGAACACTTCGTTCGTTCCGGGATCCACCCAGATGCCCGCAGGGCCACCGAGGAGCTCGGTATCTGCATTACCCCCGGTAACGTCGTACTCTCCGATCTGCATGAGGAACTCACCGGAGCGGGTGAACTTCATCACGCGGTGATGACGGTAGGTGCCGACCCAGACGTTGTTCTGGTGATCGACGAAGAGCCCATGCGCATTGCGGGGGAATTCGGAGACGTCCTGGGTCGCCGGGTCACCCCACCCCTGAACGACGTTTCCATCCTGATCGAACTCGACGACAACCGGGGCCGGACGACAGCAGAGGCCCATAGGTGGATCCTGCACCGCGGAGATCTCCTCCGGCGTGAGCGTCTCCGGTAGGTGCGTGACCCAGACGTGATCCTGGGCATCGACGAACACTGCCGTGATCGAGCCCATGATCCAGTCGTTGGGCATGGTCCGAGGCCACGTCGGATCGACGGTGAAGGTGGGGACACCACCCGATACAACGTCGGAGGTGGTCGCCCCGTCGTCCGTGCCGGAGGCGCAGCCCCCGAGCAGAAGCAGGGCGCCGAAGAGTGCGGTCGTTCGCGTCATGATGGATCCAGTCCTGGGTCTCGCGGAGCACGGCCATCGAGCCGATACTCGTCTGCGTCAGCTCGATCGGCGATCAAGGTAGGCACGCCCACGACGACGGGACATACGCTGTCCTGTAGTCGGTGCCCTCTCTAGGTTCTGCCCGTCGTCGAACATCGTCGTATCGCCATGTCTTCACCCCACGTCGTCCACGCGGAGCACAAGCCCGCGAAGCTTCTGGTCCCGCTCCTCCTGGGTGCGACCATCGCCGCGCTCGCGGCATCGCCGCGGGTGCAGTCGAATGCGCTGCTCGTGCAGTCGTTCTGGGCGGCAGGTTCACTCCTCGGTGCGTGGAGTCTTCTTCTGCTTGCCCTACCTCAGCTACGGGCATCGGCTGGAGGCATCGACACCACGCTGCGCGCCCAGCACTACATCCAGGCCGCGTGCCAGCTCGCCGTCTACGCGTACTGGGGCTGGTACTGGCAGCCGGTCTACGACATGGCGGTTCTTCTGGGCGCTCAGCTGCTGTTCGCCTACGGCTTCTCGATGCTCCTCTCCTGGTCGCGTGGCCACGTCTACTCGATGGGGTTCGGGCCGATACCGATCATCCTCAGCATCAACCTCTTTCTCTGGTTTCGGGACGACTGGTTTTATCTCCAGTTCCTGATGATCGCCGTGGGATTCCTGGGCAAGGAGTTCGTGCGATGGCAGAGAGATGGGCGCTCGGTCCACATCTTCAATCCCTCGGCGTTCGCGCTCGGGCTCTTTTCTCTGGTCCTGATCGCGTCCGGAAGTACGGGACTGACGTGGGGTCAGGAGATCGCGTCGACCCTCACACTCGCCCCCAGGATCTACCTCTTTCTGTTCCTGGTCGGGCTCGTCGTGATGTACTTCTTCGAGATCACCCTCGTGGCGGGCACCGCCGCTGCGGTGCTCTTCGGGCTGAGTGCCGTCTCGTCCGGCATCACCGGTGTTCCGTACTTCATCGACTCCGAGATTCCCGCAGCGGTCTTCCTCGGCCTTCACCTCCTCATCACGGATCCGTCGACCTCCCCACGGACCCCGGTCGGCAAGACCATGTTCGGTGCGCTCTACGGCTTTGGTGTCTTCGGCCTGTACGCGCTGCTCGGCGCGATGGGCACACCGACGTTCTACGACAAGCTACTCTGCGTCCCACTGCTGAACCTCAGTGTCCGAGCGATCGATGCCGTCGTGCGAAGTCGCAACTGGACGGAGGCATGGACCGCGCCCACCGAGATCGCCGTGCGGCCCGTCTGGGTGAGCCCGAATCTGAATCTGATCCGTATGGGGGCCTGGATTCTCTTCTTCGGAGTTATGGCCGTATCAGGTCGAACGGACAGTCGACACACCGGCGACGCCCTACCGTTCTGGGAGGAGGCATGCGCCCAGAGTCGAGGAAACGCATGTGACCGACTGATCCAGCTCGAGGCCAGCTATTGCGGTGACAATGCGGCGTGGGCGTGTAACGAACTGGGATTGCACTACCGGGAAGGTGCGATCGTCGCCGCGGACGCTCAGCTAGGCCGGTCGTATCTGGCCCGGGCCTGCGAGCTCCGTTTCCAGCCAGGATGCATGAATCTGCTCGAGCCGACGCGGTCGGTCCGGATCGAACCCAGACCGCTCGATCTTCGTCTGATGCTTCGTGAAGGCGGGCTGAATCTCATGGACTCGGAGATTCCGGACCTGCTCGAGCGTGCCTGCGCGCATGACTGGTCATTTGCATGTCAGAGGATCGCGAGTAGCACGTGACAGGCACCGCATCCGATCGTGCATCACCGCGCGACGATGCCTCACGTGCGACGTGGTGGGCCGTGCCCGTCGCCGGAGGCGTGCTGGTCGCACTCTCGTGGATCGCGCTGGTCCTCGCGCCAGAGCCGAACGCCGATGCGGGCCCGGTCCTGCCCACCGCTGACGACGGCCTCCGAGTTCCGATACCCTCCACTCTCACGGGCTTCCATTCCGGATTTGCCTACTTGCCGGACGACGCCATGCTTGGCTTCGTCGAGATCCCGGGTGGCGCATTCGTGATGGGCAGCGACCCCGGACGGGATTCACTGAGCTTCAACGTGGAGTGGTGGGGCAACGGCCGTGTTCAAGGCCAGCCCGACGTACCCACCTTCTTTCTTTCGAGGTACGAGGTCACCGTGGCGCAGTATGCTGCGTTCGTGAACGGGTCCGATCATGCGGTCCTCGACCCTCAGGCTGTGGAAGGGTCGCCGGACCATCCAGTCACGTGGGTCGCCTGGACCGATGCCGTAGCCTACGCAGACTGGCTCGATCAGGAGCTGAGGGCGCGAGCTGATCAGGGCACGATGCCGAGCGCCCTGAGTGACCTGCTCCGCAAGGGCTGGCGCGTCTCCCTGCCCGACGAGGCACAGTGGGAGAAGGCGGCCCGGGGAACCGACGGACGCATCTATCCATGGGGTGACACGCCCGAGCCGGAGTACGCAAACTACCGGGCTCGAGGGACGACGCCTGTGGGGACCTTCACGTGTCCTCGCTGCGCGCACGGCTTGTCCGACATGAGCGGCAACGTCTGGGAGTGGACGGTGAGTCCTTATCAGCCCTACCCCTTCACGGAGTCCAACGACGGTGAGACGCTGCGAACGGACGCGTTGTGGGTCATGCGGGGTGGTGGATTTTCCGATTTCGAGCAGATGATCCGCTCGGCAAATCGAGGAGGTGCCGACCCCGGGGCGAGGCGGCCCTTCATCGGATTTCGAGTCGCGCTGGTATCGGGCTGAGACCGGTCATTCGTCCGGTGCGAACTCTCCGACCGGCTCTCAGTCGGTCGAGCTGACGACGCCGCTGGCCAGAAGCTGACCGATCGAGGCACGATCGAACTCGAGCTCTTCGAGGAGCTCTACGGTGTGCTCACCGGCTGCGGGTGGCATACGGCCCGCCCGCAGCCGTTCTCCGTCCAGTCGCACCGGCAGCGAGACATCCCGATAGCCGGCAATCTCGGGGTGGTCCACTACCGGGAACCTGCCAGCGGCCTGCACCTGCGGATCATCGACCACCTGATCGATCGACTGAATCATCGACGCCGGAATCGCGTGCGCTCGGGTCCGTCGAAGGAGCTCATTCGTGGAGAGTCGTTCGGTCGCGTCCTCGACGATCGGATCGAGCTCAGCCCGGTGCGCGACCCGCTCCGCGTTAGACGCGAATCTCGGGTCGTCGCCGACTCCGTCCAGGTCCAGCGCCTCACACAGGCGGCGAAAGATCGCATCGTTGCCCGCTGTGATCATGACGTACCCATCCGAGGTCCGGAACGCCCGGTACGGAGCGATCGCGCCCAGGCTCGACCCCATCGGCGCCGGCACACGTCCCGTCGCCATGTAACCCATCATGTGATAGGAAACCCAGGCCAGCGACGTATCCATCAGAGAGGCCTCGAGCGCCGCACCGCACCCGCTCCGGTCACGCTCACGGAGCGCTGCGAGGACCGAGATGGCGGCCCACATCCCGGTACCGAAATCAACCACGGAGCCACCGACCCGGGTCGGCACACCATCTGGTTGTCCCGTCACCGAGATGATGCCCGCATACGCCTGCATCAGCGGATCGTACCCGGGCTGATCGCTCATGGGGCCGTCCTGCCCGTACGCGCTGAGCGACAGGTGCACGATGTCTTCGCGCCATTTCCGCACCGAAGCGGCGTCGACCCCCAGACGACGGGCGGCTGCAGGCCTCGAAGCCTGAACGAAGACATCGCACGACTCGGCGAGCCGACGTAGAACATCCATGCCGGCCTCCTGCTTGAGGTCGATCACGACACTTCGCTTCCCTCGGTTCGCCGAGAGGAACAGTGTCGAGTCCTCGCCCCAGAACGGGGGGCCCCAGAGCCGCCCGAGGTCTCCCCCGGGCGGCTCGACCTTGATCACCGTGGCGCCCAGGTCCGCAAGGATCTGCGAACAAAACGGACCGGCGAGATTCTGCGTGACATCGCAGACGCGAATGTCTCGAAGCGGTCGGTCCACGCCCTTACTCGTTGCCCGTGGTGCGCATCGGAATCGCACCATCGGTCTGCCAGTAGAAGCCTTCCGCAGCCTGCTGCTCGGGCCACGCCTGGTTCAACGTGCCACCTTCGAACAGGCGCCCGTTCTTCATCACCCAGACGACGGTATTCGAGTTCTGCAGGTCGTCCAGCGGGTTCGCACCGAGCACCACGAGATCCGCCAGCTTGCCTGGTTCGAGTGATCCGAGGTCCTGGTCGAGGCCCAGTGCATCGGCCCCAATGATGGTCGCGATCTGGAGCGCCTCGTGGTTCGTCATACGGTCCGACGAACCCGTCAGCCAGAGTTCCCAGTGGTACCCGAGCCCCTGCAGCTGCCCGTGACTACCGACCCCGGCGCGCCCACCCGCCTCGACTACGTCGTCGAGAAAGTCCGAGATCTCACGGTGGATGTACTGTGACTCGTCGAACCAGCCCGCTCCACCGGCCCGCCGGGCAGCCTTCTGGTAGATCTCTTCCCACGGCGTGAACGTGGCCAGCTTCTCGTCACGAAGAACGTCGGTGGTCGTGTAGAAGAGGTTCTCCGCCCATGGCCCTCCGTAGGTCACGACAATGGTCGGGGTCGTCGCCATGTTCGACTGGGCGACCAGTTCGACTACATCGTCGAAGAGAGGCACGCCCGGCAAGTTGTGCTCGGTGCCCGAGTAGCCGTCCTGCGCCATCGTCATGTTGAGACGCAGGTCGAGGCTTCCCTCGGTGGTCGGCATGAGTTCCAGCTCATGTGCGGCCTGAATGATCCACTGCCTGACCTCGCGGTTGCCCGCCCCGTACATCTTGATCGTCTTCGTGTCGAAGTAGTCGGCGTAGCGCTTGAGCACGTCTCTGGCTTCATCGAGGCTGCTGATGCCCTCACCCGAGAAGACGCCCTGGCCGGTGCTGTAGATGCGTGGTCCGACCATCCGGCCGGCGCGTATGAAGTCCTCGTACGACAGAACGTCACTCGACCCGGTCTGTGGATCCCGGGCCGTTGTGACGCCGTAGGCGAGATTCGCTGCGTACGACCACGGCTGTGCCCGATGGACGTTGAAGGAGGCACGCAGGTGCGCGTGGGTGTCCACATAGCCGGGCATGATGGTCTGCCCGACCATATCCATGCGCTCGGCCCCGTCCGGGATCGTGACGCTTCCCGCCGGGCCTACCGCTTCGATGCGGTTATTCCGTATGACGATGTCGCCACGCTCGAAGATCTCATCGCCGTCCATCGTGATGATGCGAGCGCCGGTCAGCGCGAGCACCCCTTCCGGCGTGTCGCGCTCGATCTCGACCGTGATCCGCGATTCGGCGGGGCGGTATCGGGCGTCCTCGTCGTCGTCGTCCTCATCGTCCTCATCTCCCTCCTCCGCTTCGGCGTCCTCGGTCTCATCCTCGGCTGCCTCAGCAGTCTTCGCTGCCTCGACGCTGTCGGCGAACACCTGTGCGGCGTCGAGATCGTACACGAAGTGGGCGTTGCCGAGGGCCCAGTGAACCTCACGGCTGCTCGCCCCCCAGGCGGGAAATTGCGCCCCGATGTCCGTGAGCTGCTCGGCCGGGAACGCCGCCGATGACGGATTCGCCACCGAGATCGCAGGCGCATCGGCACCGACGCCCGACGCGACGGTCACGACATAGAGCTGGTTCCCTACG
>JAKMDG010000411.1 GCA_022428035.1 Longimicrobiales bacterium | reverse complement strand
CACGCTCGAACGCGGCATCACCCACCTCCGTCGCAACCCAGGCACCAAGGGCGACGCCGATCAAAGCCGGAGCGAGCCCGAACTTCACCCATGCGAACGGGATCAGCTTACGGCGATGGAAGCTTGTCGCGGCACCGATACCGCCCACGAAGATCGCGATCCGGTTGGTGCCATTCGCGACCGTCGCAGGCAATCCAATGAAGATCAGGAGGGGTAGGGTCAGCAGCGACCCGCCACCCGCGATCGAGTTGATGGTACCCGCGACGAAGCCTGCGCCGATGAGCATCAGCACTGTCGGTAAGTCTAAGGGCACGCGCACTCCAGTGCGTTCGATCGGGACGCAACATCCTGACTCCTGCACCGCCGAGCGTCCACCCCCCGTGGCTGCAACTTCACATCACCACCGCCCGTGGTGGTCCCCGATTGCAGGCCTGGACCATCACCTTCTGATCCACCGAACTCCGATGTCACCCCGAAAGGCCATTCTGAAAGAGCCCGACAGCACTAGGGGTCGCACCCGTCCATCCCTGATCCGTGGCTTTACGACCGCCGCCGACAAGTACCAGAAGGCTGTGAACCAGCTCTTGCCGGACCGACTGCTCGAAGGGCGAAAAAGGGAGCCGCCGACTTCGAAGGTCTGTGACGTTCTGAGTCAAGCGGCCTGACTCTTCACTCCGGGCTTACTGCACCGCGTTGATCATGTCGAAGATCGGCAGGTACATGGCGACGATCATTCCACCAACGATCACACCGAGCACGACAATCATGATGGGCTCCAGGGCCGAGAGTAGCGCGTCGACGGCCGCATCGACCTCTTCGTCGTAGAAGTCCGCGATCTTCGTCAGCATCTCGTCCAGGCCTCCGGTCTGCTCACCGACGTTGATCATCTGAACCACCATCGGTGGAAACACACCGGACTCCTTCAACGGACCGGCAATCGTTTCACCACCCGCGATCGAGGCTCGAGACCCCATCACGGCATCATGAATGACCCGATTGCCCGCAGTCTTCGCCGTAATTTCGAGACCTTCGAGAATCGACACACCCGACGAGACCAGAGTACCTAGCGTGCGGGTGAATCGAGCTACCGCTGACTTGCGCTGGAGATCGCCCAGGATGGGCATCGCCAGTAACAGCCTGTCGAGCACCAGCTGTCCACTGTCCGTCTGGTAGTACTGTCGCAGGCCCACGGCGAATGCGATGACGCCGACACCACACGCCCACCAGTACGCCTGGAGGAATTCCGACATGTTGATGACGATCTGGGTCGGAAGGGGAAGCGGGATCCCGGCCGACGCAAACATCTGCTGGAACGTCGGGATGACGAAGAGCAGCAAGATCACCACCGCTCCGCCAGCGACAGAGAAGATCACGCCGGGATAGATCATGGCGCCTTTGATCTTCCGAATCAGCGCATCATTCTTTTCCAGGAACGTCGCCAAGCGGAGTAGGATCGTGTCCAGGATACCCCCGGCCTCTCCCGCGGCGACCATGTTGACGTACAGCTCGGTGAACACCTGATCGTGCTTGCCCATCGCATCGGCTAGCGTATGGCCTGATTCGACGTCATAAAGAACGTCCCCAATCGTCTTGCGAAGGGCCTGGTTCTCCGTCTGTTCTGCGAGGATGTCCAAACTCTGTACCAGCGGCAGACCTGAGTTGATCATGGTCGCGAACTGCCGTGTGAAAATGACGATATCACGCGTAGAAACACCGCTACCGAAACTGAACGAGAGCTGTTTCGGCTTCTCCCGAACCGAGACCGGGATCAGCTTCTCCCGGTGTAGATGAGCGAGGACCTCGTCTTTGCTCGAAAGGTCGAGTTCACCGGTTTGCATCTCCCCGCCTGAGGCGGGCCGTGCACTGTACGCAAAGACTGGCATGGAGCGTCCTTCCCTCTGTCTCGTTCGGGTTACTCGCCTGGAACGGGCTCACCAACGGCTCGCAGGAGCTCGTTGCGGTCGCCAGATCGTTTCAACGCTTCCTCAAGGGTTACTTCATGCTTCATGTAGAGCATCTGAAGAGCGTCATTCATTGTCTGCATCCCGTGCTTCTTACCGGCCTGCATGAGCGAGTAGATCTGATGAATCTTCTCGTCCCGGATGACAGCACGGATCGCGGGTGTACAGATCATGACCTCGGCCGCAACGACGCGTCCCTTTCCCTTGGCTTTGGGGAGCAGAGTCTGCGTGATCACACCTTCGAGCACGAAGGCGAGCTGCGTCCGTACCTGACCCTGCTGATGCGCCGGGAAAGCATCAATGATCCGATTGATCGATTCTGCTGCGGAATTCGTGTGAAGTGTAGCGAACACCAGGTGTCCAGTCTCGGCGATCGTAAGAGCCGCAGAAATCGTCTCCAGGTCACGCATCTCACCAACGAGGATGACGTCAGGATCCTGTCGCAGCGCATACTTCAGGGCCGCCCGAAAACTCTGCGTGTCCGCCCCGACCTCGCGCTGGTTGATCATGCACCCCTGGTGGCGGTGGATGAACTCGATCGGGTCTTCGATCGTGATGATGTGACCACGTCGCTCGCGATTCACTTTGTCGAGCATCGCGGCAAGCGTTGTCGACTTACCGGAGCCCGTCGGACCCGTCACGAGAACTAGACCGCGCGGTCGGTCCGCCAGGTTGTTGGCGACCGGAGGTAAACCCAGCTTTTCGAGCGAGATGATCTCGTAGGGGATCTGCCGAATCGCCATCGCGACACAACCCCGTTGCTTGTACACGTTGCCACGAAAGCGGGAGAGGTTTTGAACCCCGAACGAGAAGTCCAACTCGTCCTCGGTCTCGAAGCGCTTCTTCTGGCTGTCCGTAAGGATCGAATACGCCAATGACAGCGTATCTTTCGGCGCAAGCACCTGCTTGATGTGCGAATCGGCGAGATCCCCGTCGATCCGGATCTTGGCCGGGTTCCCAACGGTGATGTGAAGATCAGAGGCGCCTCGCTGGATCATCTCCTGAAGGAGAATCCGGAGGTTGAGCTCCTGCGGCGGGGCCTGTCCTGCCGGGACGGCCGGCTGGGTCATGTACGTCCCTTCCTGAGGTTGGCTGGTCGCATCAGTCGGCGACCGTGGTCTCCTTGATGACTTCCTCGAGAGTGGTCACACCCCGCTCGACCTTCTTGAGCCCGTCCTCACGAAGGGTGAGCATACCCTCCGAGCAGGCGAGTTCGCGAAGTTCATCAGTGCCCATCTCGTTCATGATCGCCTTACGGAGCGGCGTCGACATGATCATGACTTCGTAAAAGCCGCAGCGGCCCTTGTATCCGATCCCTCCGCACTCGTCGCATCCTTCGCCCTTATAAAGCGTAGTCCTGGCAACCCAATCCAGATCGACCCGTGCCGACGTGAGGTACTCCTCCTCGTAGGTCGCTTCGACTTTGCACTTCTTGCAAATCCGGCGAGCGAGGCGCTGAGCAGACACCAGGTTGAGCGCCGAGGCGACGTTGAACGGCTCGAGACCCATGTCGAGCATACGAGTGATCGTACCAGGGCAATCGTTCGTATGGAGCGTCGACAACACGAGGTGACCGGTCAGCGCCGCTTTGATGGCGATACCGCCGGTGGACATGTCACGAATCTCACCGACCATGATGATGTTCGGGTCCTGCCGCAGGAACGCCTTGAGCGCAGCCGGAAAATCCATCCCGATTTCACTCCGGACCAGAACCTGATTGATGCCATGGAGGTTGTACTCGACCGGGTCCTCAGCGGTCATGATGTTCGTGTCGATCGTGTTGATCTGTGACAACGCGGAGTAGAGCGTTGTCGTCTTTCCCGATCCTGTCGGACCCGTCACAAGGACCATTCCGTACGGACGCGAGATCGACCACATGAAATCCTTCTCGGCCTTCGGCTCAAACCCGAACTTAGTCAAATCGAAGGTCAGGTTACCCTTATCGAGAATACGCAGCACGATCTTTTCGCCGAAGATCACCGGCAACGTCGACACACGGAAATCGACGACCTTGTTTCGCATCTTCAGCTTGATGCGACCATCCTGAGGCACCCTTCGCTCCGCAATGTTCAAGTCCGCAAGGATCTTGATCCGTGACGTGAGCGCGGCCTTCATCTTCATCGGTGGCTTCATGACTTCCTGAAGCGCACCATCGATCCGGTACCGAATCCGGACCTCCTTCTCGTACGGCTCGATGTGGATATCGGACACACCCTTCTGCACCGCGTCCGTCAGGAGGCCGTTGATGAACTTCACGACGGGAGCAGAGTCTACTTCGGCAGCGAGCGCCGAATAATCCTCGTCTTCCTCGTCTTCGATGATCTCTACGTCGTCAAAGTCGCCCCAACCCTCGAGCATCGAGGTCATCACGGCCTCGTCCGCAGCGCCGTAATAATTCTCGAGGTGCTTGCGGAGGGTGTATTCGCCGACGATCACCGGCTCAATCTCGAGCTTCGAGATGAACTTCAGGTCATCGATCGCGGAGAAGTCCGTCGGATTGGTCATCGCGACGGTGAGCATCCGGCCCACTCTGCGCAGCGGCAGAACCGTGTGCTTACGCGCCACGGTGGCTGGAATCAACTTCAGAATCTTGGGATCGACCTTGACCTTCGCGAGGTCGACCGCCGGAACTCGATACTGCTTGGCGAGCATCCGGGTCAGCTCTTCTTCCCTGACGAAGCCGAGATGCACCAGGGAGTAGCCGATCCGCGAGCCTGACGTCTTGGCTTCCGCGAGACCTTCCCGGAGCTCTTGCTCGGTGATCAGCCCCTCCTTGACGAAGAGGTCACCAAGTCGGATCTCCTGCGCCACCTTCACTGCCATCAGCCGCGATCCCGTCGAGGAGGAAAAGCACGCGGCGAGCCACCGCGCCCGACAGGTAGAATACGAGCGCAGTACGCCCCCATACAAGCTTAGTCTGAAGATCGCTGAACACTCCGAACCATGGGGCTCCTCAACGAATTCCGCGGACGACCACCCGACCACGCAGCCTCTCTACGGTCGCGATACCAATACCGTGCACGCGAACGAGGTCCTCGATGCCTTGGAAGAGTCCCTCTTTCCGCTCCTCAACGATGCGGGCAGCAAGGGCCGGCCCGACCCCCGGAAGTCCCTCCAGTGCGGCTACGTCAGCCGAGTTCAGATCAACAGGTTCGACACCGGACGAAGGCAGCGAGGCTGCTGTTCGTGCTCGACGGGAAGGA
>JAKMDG010000397.1 GCA_022428035.1 Longimicrobiales bacterium | reverse complement strand
GCCTTCCGCGGCTGAACATCGTGGAAGGTCAGTGCCTCCTCCTGCTCGATACTGCGGCGGAGTGTCCATTCGTTGTCGAACAGGATCAGCGCCGCACCGTCCGCGTCTTCGACGCGCCTTCGCCCGTACGCATTCGCGATTTTGTCGATCGCCTTGTCTGGCCCCGTGACCCATCGTGCGCAGTGGAACGGCAGCCGTTCCAGTCGTGCCGACACGCTGTATTCCCGCTCGAGCCGATCGAGCAGGACGTCGAACTGCAGGCTGCCCACCGCGCCGACGATCGGGATCGGGCCCGTGATCGACGGAGCGAATAGCAGGAGGATCGTGCCCTCCTCGGCGAGGTGCCGAAGTCCACGATCCAGGTGCTTCCTGCGCAGCGCGTCTTCAATGTGGATCTGCGCGAAGTGCTCGGGTGAGAAGCGAGGAACGCCGGGGTACTCGACCGGTCGGCCGACGGCGACGGTGTCGCCTACACGAAGACTCCCTCGATCGAGCAGGCCAACGACGTCACCTGCGACGGCATTCGCCTCGGCATGGACGCGCTCCCTGGCCATGAACTCCTGAGGTTGCGCCAGGCGAAGTTTCTGCCCGGTCCGTGATACGATGGCCTCGGCGCCCTCGTCGAACTCGCCGGAGCAGACACGCACGAAGGCCACTCGGTCTCGGTGACGCGGATCCATGTTGGCCTGCACCTTGAATACGAATCCCGAGAAGGGGTGCTCGGCGGGCTCTACGACACCCTCTGTGCTCTCCCGCGCGGTTGGCGGTGGAGCCAGAGCGAGGAAGCGCTCGAGGAAGACGTCGACGCCGAAGTTCGTGAGAGCCGATCCGAAGCAGACCGGACTGGCCTCGCCGCGGGCCACGGCTTCGTAATCGGCCTCCGTCCCCGCAATCTCGATCAGGTCGATCTCTTCAGCGAGGCGCTCGACACCCTCTGTCCCGATGACGGCTTCGAGTTCGTCGCTCTCGAGGTCGACGAGTGTCGTGTCCGGACGGCTCTTCCCGTGATCACCCATGTCAGAGTAGAGGCAGATCTTGGCGCGCTCCCGGTCGTAGACTCCGATGAGGCGCCCGTCACGGCGTACCGGCCACGTCGAGACAAAGCAGTCGATACCCAGTTCGACCTGCACGTCGTCCAGCAGGCCCAGCGGGTCTTCCCCCACGCGGTCACACTTGTTGACGAACGTGTGGATCGGTAGCCGTCGCTTGCGGCACACGCTGAAGAGCTTTCGGGTCTGGGTCTCGACGCCCTTTCGGTTGTCGAGCAGCATGATCGCGCTGTCTGCGGCCGTCAGAGCGCGGTAGGTGTCTTCCGAGAAATCCTGGTGACCTGGCGTGTCCAGCAGGTTGATCCGGAAGCCCTCATAATCGAAGTGCAGGACCGACGCGGTAATCGAAATGCCGCGCTCCTGCTCCATCTCGAGCCAGTCGGAGGTCGCGTGGCGGTCTGACCGGCGTGACTTCACCGACCCTGCGGACCGAATGGCGCCTCCATACAGGAGTAGCTTCTCGGTGAGGGTGGTCTTCCCCGCATCGGGGTGACTGATGATGGCGAAGGTACGGCGTCGGCCGATTTCGTCGGCGAGCGCCGCGTCTGGAAGAGCCACGGGTCTGGTGAAGGTCGTGAGGGTGAGGGCGGGTCCATGTCCCGGGGCCGTGATGGCGGTCGCCGGTCGTACTGCGGCGGCGCGGAGCACAGAACCTGAGTAAGATGCTCCGATTGCGAGAATGCGTCACCCCGAGACCAGAACCTGACCCCCTGTCATGACCGAAATCAACGAAGTCCTGCAGTCCCCCTGGGTTCATCGCGCGGTCTTCGTGCTCGGGGGTGTTGCACTGGGCTACCTGATGGAGCGCCTGGTGGTCACGCGCCTGTACAAGCTGACCAGGGGAACGCGCTTCACCTGGGATGATCTGCTGGTGGAGTCGATTCGCTGGCTTCCCACCGTCTGGCTTTCGGCTGCGGGCGTGTACCTGGCCAGCACGCTGGGGGACGAGCCTGCATGGGTCGTCCCGATTGTGTCGAACGTGCTCACGGTAACACTGATTGGGTCTGTTGCGGTTGGTGGCATGCGCCTAGCCAAGGGAGTGGTGGAGTCGGTTTCCGCCGCGTCTCAGGGATCCGTGGGCTCCCCCTCACTCGTGGTGAACCTGGCGCAGGGCGCGGTCGCGGTCCTGGGGCTGTTCATCATCCTGCAGAATCTCGGCATCGACATCACGCCGCTGATCACTGCCCTCGGCATCGGTGGCCTGGCTGTGGCGCTCGCACTTCAGGATACGCTCGGAAATCTCTTCGCCGGCGTGCAGATCATCCTGTCTCGGCAGGTTCGTCCGCGCGACTATGTCCAGCTGAGCTCCGGCGAAGAGGGGTGGGTCACCGACGTCCGCGCCCGGAATACGACGATCCAGACGTTCCCTGATGGGAATCTCGTATCGGTACCCAACTCACTGCTCGCGTCTGCGAGCGTGAAGAATTACAACCTGCCCCGGCCGGCGCTCTGGGTGACGGTGGGTGTCGGCATCAGCTACGACTCCGACCTCGAGCACGTCGAACGGATCGCGCTCGATGTGGCCCGCGGTGTCCTGAATGAGCTGGAGGGAGGCGTGCCGGGGGAGGACCCGGTCTTCCTCTTCAACGCCTTCGCGGACTCCAGCATCAACTTCGAGGTCCGCATGATGGTCCGCGACTTCCGAAGCCAGGGTCCGATCCGCCACGAGTTCATCAAGCGCCTCCACCGCAAATTTGGAGACGAGGGAATCGAGATTCCGTTCCCGATTCGGACGCTGATGATGAATCGACCCGGGGACAACGATCAGATGGGCGGCTCCTGATCTTCGAGAAGTCCTGGGCCGCGTACCGTGACGCGACCGTCTGGTCGCGTCACGGTGTCACATCAGGCGCCTGAACCAGGGTGCACGTGGAACGTCACCCGGGTGTTCTCCCACTCGAGGATCACGTTACCCATGGTGTTGTCCTCGACCGGCTCGAACCGATACTGAAGCGTCTCGACGTACTCGTCCATCGCCTCGACGGGCACCGTGAAGGTGCCGATGTCGGAAGACCGCACGGCTTCGTCGATCGGAATGCCCCAACGCTCCCAGTTCGTGTTCACGAAGAACGCCCACTCCTCGGGACCGGGGATGGCATAGATGGAGTAGCTGCCCGGTCCGACCTCGACGCCAGCGATGCTGGCAGGTCCGGCAAGGTGGATCGTGGTCGGCTCGTTCGCACCGATCCGCTCCGGCTGCCCGTAGACCACCAGGCCGCCCATGATGTCTCGCCCGCGAGCGGACGGAGCTCCATAGCAGAGGAGGCCCTCGTTGCCACCCACCGAGAATTCCGTGATCTGAAGGGGGCTCGGCCGCTCCTGGGCCTCAGCCATCGTACCGCGTGCGAGATAACAGGCCAGCGCATCGCTGGCCGCGACGGTCATGTCGCCGGCTGTGGAAGCAACTTCTTCCATCGCGTCACCGCTGCCACCACATGCGGAGACCACGAGGCCGCCTATGGCGAGAGCGGAGAAGGTCGAAACTCGGCGCATGATCACTCCTGGATTCTTTGGTAGATGTATTCGGGCCGTAGGAAGAAGCTCACTAAATGCTTCCTCGAGGTCGACACATGCCGTGTCGAAGCCGCTGGCGCGCTTGGGGCTCGGCGGTGCCCCGTCCGAACCACGCTTGCTCGACCCTCCGCCAAAACCTATCTGTAGAGGCCCATTCCGCCACTTCCCGGAGGTTTCAGCGTGGCGAACGAGCCCCGGCTCGCCGTCGAATCCATCGCCGGCAGACGTGACTACCAGGAGGATGCCGTCCTCGCCCAGCAATTGTCTGACGGACGGACGCTGGTCGCGGTAGCCGATGGTATGGGCGGTCATGCGGCTGGAGAGGTCGCGAGCGCACTCGCGCTCGAGACCCTCACCAGTTCACTGGAAGCCGGTGACGCCCTCGACGAGGCCTTCGTCAAGGCGAACGCCGAGGTCTGGGGCAAGGCGCGCGATCCCGGGAAAAAGGGCATGGGGACGACTCTGGTCGCCGCGTTGGTGGATGACGGCGAGTACATGGTCGCCAACGTCGGCGACAGCCGTGGCTACGTATTGTCAGCGGACGGGATCCGGCAGATCACGCACGACCATTCGTTCGCAGCCGAGGCTGAGCGACATGGCCAACCGATCGCCGAAGAGATGGCGATCCGCTACAAGGACGCGCTTACGCGTTCGATCGGAACGGAAGAATTTGTCGACGTCGATGTGTTTGGACCGTTCCCGGTGCAGGACAACACAGCGCTGCTCATCATGTCGGACGGACTCTACAAGGTCCTGGACGACGAAGCACTGAAGCTGATCTATATGCAGTCGAGCGGACCACGCGGAGCGGCTCAGGCTCTGGTGACGACCGCGTTCGATGACGGGTCTGACGACAACATCTCAGCCGCGATCGCCGAGTACGGGGAAGTGCCTCGTACCGTCACGCAGGTCACGATACCGATCGACTTCGTGGCTCCGCCCGCGGAGGATGAGGCGGTGGAGGATCAGCCGGTGGAGGATCAGGCAGCTCCGGAGGAGGCATCGCTTCCAGCGGAGGGCTCCGTGGTTCCGGAGGATGCTGTGTCGCACGAGACGGAGTCCAAGGAGACGGAGTCTGAGGAGGCACCGGCCGTGGTGGCTGCCGCCAGCGCGACGGACGAACTCACGACGGCATCAGGGGGCAAGCTCGGATACATGATCGCGGCGCTTGTCGTGATCGGAGCGCTGCTCGCACTCGTCGCGTTCTAGCGATCACTCCTCACGGAGTCGCCTGGTTGCGGGCTGAACGGCTCGTCAGGCGACGTCGTCCATGAACGTGATCGTAAGCCCCTGAGATTCGACCACGTCCCCGTTCTTCAGGCGGGAGCGCTTGGTGCCTTGCCCCGCTACCGTCATCGAACCGAATACCGCCAGGTAGCGGACCTCGGTGCCTCCATCGAGCGTCATCAGGAGGACGTGGTGCTTCGGACCCTTGGGTACGCGTAGGTCACAGAGGTCGTCGGTGCCGATGAGGACCGCGGGCTGATCGGACAGGTAGTGTGTGCCGCGCTGCCCGCCGGACTCCCAGACGAAGTGTGCGCGCTTCTTTCGATCCGCTTCCTTGAGGAGCTCTTTCACCTCGTGCGGATTGATGTGCATGGTGCCGGGGGTTCCGGCCACCGGCGCCGGCGCCGGACGGTCCGCCATCGGATTGGGCGTGGCCACCGGGACCTCGCCTTCGCCCAGAGCTTTGCCGAAGACGATCGAGAACTTTCCGAATCCCACCTCGTCGCCGAGCCCGATCGACCGGGCTCCCTCGATCCGGGCGTTGTCGATGAACGTTCCGTTCGAGGATCCGAGATCTTCGACTTCCCAGCCGTTGTCACCGAGGCGGATCTCCGCGTGCCTGCGTGACACCGACGGATTGTCGATGATCACATCGGCGGCGTCATCACGCCCCACGATGATCGACGGCTGCTTGAAGTCGTACGCCTGCATTACACGGCGTCCCAGGAGCAGTGTCAGTTTCGGCATCGTCTTCCCTCACGAACGGAGATGACAGGTTACGGACGGGTGTCAGGCACCCCGACCATCAGTGTTTCGCGCCCATTATGCCTCCCGCTGTCCGCGGAGGCCAGATTCTCGACTCGCTAGAGTCCTTCCGAGACCTCGACGCAACGAGGGTGGGCGGGTACCAGCGTCAGGCACTCCTCGATGAGTCCACGCGCATCAGCTGACGAACCATCGGCCTGAGCTGCCGCAGCATCCCACGCCATTCGCTCTCCGACCTTGAGCAAGAGTGACGACGCCTCCTGGCTGTCAGGAACGAGCTGAGCGAGACGGAGCGCATAACTCCGCACGTCGTTGCCCTCGACCCCGAAGTACCGTTTGTCCGCCTGCGCCGTGACGGCCATGTCCAGCAGGCGGCGAGTCTCCCACGAAACGTCTACAAAGGCACCTGCGTCGCGCAGGCGGCCCACGAAGGCCGGGACGTCCTCCTCGTCCAGCGGGACGAAGAAGGGCGCCTGTACGTCCGCGAGGGCGGCCACGGGCACGACCTGCACGCCGCCCTCCGCCCCCGTTTCGGTAATCCACACCCCGGAGACCTTGTCGGCGAGGACCATGGAGACGAGACCGTCTTCATCAAGTGTGCGGCCCCAGGGTTGAGCCCAGGCGGTCGCACCTGCGATGAGAAGGACGATGATCGCGGCGACCAGCTTGCCTGTCTTCGATCGCGCTCCTTCAGGCCGCGCTGTGGGCCGCGTCGCCGATGACTTCTGCTGTCCGTCTCGGGGCGCGGATAACGGCGATGAGGGTGAGGCCTGCGGGTCGACCGCACCCGAAGCTCCAGCCGGGACCGGGGTGGCAGCAAAGTCGCCACCCTGCGAGATGTCCAGGAGTGTGTCGCGCAGCTCTCTGGCGGACTGGAAGCGCTCGGCTGGATCCCGACGAAGCAGCTTCATCACGACGTTGATCATCGCTGGCGAGATGGTCGGACCCTGCTGGTCCATCGGTCTGACCTCGGCCCGATCCGTCGCCACCATCAGTTCATAGATCTGATGCGTAGGCTCGTAGGCCAGATTCCCCAGCCAGGGATCTCTGCCGGTGAGCAGGGCATACATGATGACGCCGAACGCGAAGAGGTCCGTGCGCCCATCCACGGCTTCGGCGCGGAGCTGCTCCGGTGCGGCATAGCCCGGCGTACCCAGCGTGCCGACGGTCGTCAGGCGAGAATCGGCCTCCTTCTCCGCGATTTTCGCGATTCCGAAGTCGAGGATCTTCACCGTCTCGTCTCCAACCCGATCCTTCGTGAGCATCAGGTTTTCGAGCTTCAGATCCCGGTGCACCACCGGTTCGGGTCCTTCGTGCGCGGCCATGAGGCCATCGCACGCCTGAAGCGCGATACGGATCGCACGCTCGGTCGAGAATGGCCCGTCCTCCTCGAGCGCGTCGGCCAGGCTCGGCCCTTCGACGAACTCCATGAGGAAGTAGACCATCCCGGACTCGATGTCTTCCTCGTACGTCGACATTCCGACGATGTGCTTGGAGTCCTTGCCGAGGCGCTTCATGATCTGCGCCTCGCGCAGGAAGCGGGCACGCATCTCCTCGGCCTCCGCACCGGTCAGCCGGTCCACACCCAGGATCTTGAGGGCTTCGATCCAGCCACCCTTCACATCCTGAACCTTGTACACCGTTCCGAACGAGCCGGCGCCCAGTCGTTTGAGGACTTTCCACTTGTCTCGAACGAGGGTGCCGATCAGGCGGTCCTCCTCCTGCCGGACCTCCTCGACTGCGGCGGCCTCCTCCTCGACAAGACGCTTCACGTCCTCCTCGGACAGCTTCATTGTCGCGCCGAGATCTTGGGGCTCTGGCACCGATAGCGGCTGTGTCGCTGCCGAACTCGGAGGTGCTGCGGGCGCATCCGCAGGAGGATCCGCGAACTCGGGTACCTCGCTCGGATCCCACGCGACCGTTGGCTGTGGTGGAGGCTTTTTGTCCGGCTCGTCGGTGTTCGACACTCGATTCGTCCTTCCGTGGGCGTTCCCGCGCTCGAACGTATTCCCCTCGCGGAAGAGAGGTCAAATGTTATGAACGTCTTGCTCTGAGG
>JAKMDG010000391.1 GCA_022428035.1 Longimicrobiales bacterium | reverse complement strand
AGCTTCAGGAGCGTCTCCCTGGCCTTCCGGAGATCGCGCCGTCCGAGCTCGCAAACCTGCGCACGCTGCGGGACGTGTCGGACAAGCTTTCGGCCGGTCTGCCGGCGGTGGCCTCGGTTGCTGGAGTATCGGTCGCGAGTGCGGCTGCGCCTGCGGTCGCCTCACCCGCCACTCCGGCGGTCGACGTTACGGCGATGGCGCTTGAGGTTGTCTCGGAAAAGACCGGCTATCCGGTCGAGATGCTGGACCTGGACATGGAGATGGAAGCCGGTCTCGGGATCGACTCGATCAAGCAGGTCGAGATCCTGTCCGAGCTTCAGGAGCGCCTCCCTGGTATTCCCGAGATCGCTCCGGCTGAGCTCGCAACGCTCCGCACGCTGCGGGATGTCGCGGATAAGTTGTCCGTGGGTGCGCCTGCGACGGTTGAGGAGCCGAGCGCTGTACCCGCCGATGTGGCTGTCACCAGCCCGACAGAAGGGGTCGACGTTACAGCAATGGCGCTCGAGGTCGTAGCCGAGAAGACCGGCTATCCGGTCGAGATGCTGGACCTGGACATGGAGATGGAGGCAGGGCTCGGGATCGACTCGATCAAGCAGGTCGAGATCCTGTCCGAGCTACAGGAACGACTCCCCGGGATTCCGGAGATCGCTCCTTCAGAGCTCGCATCTCTGCGTACGCTGCGCGACGTAGCGGACAAGCTTTCCGGCGGTAACGCGACGAATGCGAGTCCTGAGCCTGTTGTAACGCCGGAGCCCATTGCCGAAGCACCTGCGGATGCAGTTGTGACGGCTGCCCCGGTCGAACAGGTGGTCGAGGCCAGCGCCGTTGTCGATCCCACGAAGATTACGGCCTTTGTGCCGACACTCGTCGCGGACGCCCGGCCGGGCTTTGGGCTTCCCCCTCTGGCCACGGGCAACACGATCGAGGTCACGAACGAACATGCCTCGCTCGCGCAGGCCCTGGTCGACGGTCTGGTCGCTCGTGGTGTCTCGGCGGTGGTGGTTCAGGAACCGTCACTTTCGGCTTCGGCTGTGATATGCCTGGCCGGCCTGTCTGCGGTGTCCCCTGATCTGGCTGGCGCACTCACCGTACATCAGTCTGCAATTCAGGCGGCGCGACTCGTGGGTCAGCACCCTGAGCCAGCCGAGCGGATGTTCGTCACCGTTCAGTCTACGGGTGGCCACTTCGGGCTTGCGGGCGACCCGGGAGATGGAGCATGGACGGCAGGACTCGCTGGCGTCGTGAAGACGGCCGCACGCGAGTGGCCCGGCGCGTCGCTCAAGGCGATCGACGTGGCGGATCCGGACCAGGCAGCGGACTCGATTCTCGACGAGCTCTTCTTGGGAGGTCCCGCTCTGGAGGTCGGATTCGACGATGATGGTGCGCGCTCGGTCGTCCAGATCGAGCCTCTTTCGACCGATGGAGATCGGGGACCGGCTCTGGAGCCGGGCTCCGTGGTCGTCGTATCGGGTGGGGCTCGCGGTGTCACGGCGAGTTCGGTCACGAAGCTGGCAGAGGCGTGGAAGGTGAAGCTGGCCCTGCTCGGCCGATCGTAGCTTGCGGAGTGGCCAGAGGGTGGTCCGCTCACCACGGACCCTGTTCAGATCACCGGTGCACTGGCAGCGGGAGCCAAGGCCCGGGGTGAGGCGGTGGACTTCTCTGGCATCCAGAAGCAGGCGCAGTCTCTCGCGGCCAGCGCTGAAGTGCGGATGTCGCTGGCGGACCTCGACGCTCGCGGAATCGAGGCCATGTATCTGAGCGCTGACGTGACCAGCGTCGAGGAAGTGTCGACGGCGCTGGATCACGTGCGGGACACATGGGGCTCGATCGATGGGATCGTTCACGGCGCCGGCGTCCTCAGGGACAAGGCGATCGTGGACATGACGCCCGATCGGGTTGCCGATGTATTCGCTCCAAAGGTCGGAGGGCTGGCCGTTCTGCTCGAGGCAACGAAGAAGGATCCGATTCAGGCGATCGCGCTCTTCTCGTCTATCGCAGCTCGAGCTGGAAATGCAGGGCAGGCAGCGTACTCGGCGGCCAATGAGATTCTGAACAAGGTTGCTGCCAATGAAGCAGCACGGCGCGGCGAGTGGTGCCGAGTTCGCTCGTACAACTGGGGCCCGTGGGCC
>JAKMDG010000330.1 GCA_022428035.1 Longimicrobiales bacterium | reverse complement strand
CGAGCGCCAGCAGAACTTCCGCTCCGGTCTGTCGGCAGAGCGCGAAGTCGAGGTCCTCGCAGCCTGGCATGCCCGCAACGGATGACTGCACGGCCGACCTGATCCGAGATTGGGCCAAATCCAGAGGCGCCCGGGGGTCCGCGGAGATCCCTACGGGTCTGTTGTACAATGTTTGTTCAAGTTTTAATGTTACTTGGATCTAACAACGTGCATCAAGCTGGCTTGGCATGAAAATGTTTTCCGCGCGCGCTCGATTCACCGAGCGACTGTGTGCGTCGGCGGTCCTCCTGATCGCCACCGCGTGCTCCCTCGCGCCGTCCCCTGCCGAGATTCCCGCAGTTGAGCGGATTCCGCAATCGTACGTCGATTCGACGCCCGACCGGACCCAAGACTCTACGGGCCAGATGTCCTGGTGGAGCTCCTTCGAAGACGGGACGCTGGACGCCCTGGTGGGAGCCGCCCTCGAGTCGAATCTCGACATTCGTGAAGCTAGTGCACGAATCGAGGAAGTTCGCGCCCAATATCGGATCGCGCGGGCTCCCCTCTTCCCGTCCATCACGGCGGGAACCGATGCCTCACGCTTCAGTCAGCCGGCTAACGCCGGGCAATTCGGGGCCATCTTTGGTGGTGACGGGGGCGACGACGACCCGAACCTTCCGGACCGCCCGAATCGGTTCACCTTTTCGACCTTTGGTGTAAGCCTCGGCGCGGCGTACGAACTCGATTTCTGGGGTCGACTGAACAGTGGTCGCCGCGCAGCCTACGCCGACTACCTGGCATCCGGCGCAGACGCGAGAACCATCCAGATTTCAGTCGCAGCCGAGACCATCGCCGGATACTTCGAGCTACGTGAGCTCGTGGCCCGCGAGACGATCCTCACCGAGGTCGTGGACATCCTGTCGGAGCGCCTTTCGCTGACCGAGGATCGGTACCAGCGCGGGGTCGTCACGTCGATCGAGCTGTACCAGATCCAGCAGGACCTGAATGCCACGAGGTCGGGACTCCCGCTGCTCGGAAGCCAGATCGTGGCCTCGAGAGGACGACTCGCCGTTCTTCTCGGACGCTATCCGGAGGAACTCGAGCCGTTGTTGGCAGGTGCAGATCTCCCCCTCGTGAGTCTCGATCCGATCCCTGCTGGACTTCCCTCCGAAATACTCGTTGGGCGGCCAGATCTTGTGGCAGCGGCATTCCGGCTGGAAGCAACCCGGCAGCGCGTGGGCGAACGAAAGGCAGCGCGCCTCCCGGCGATCAATCTGACGGGTTCGACCGGAACCCAGAGCTCTGACCTGTCAGACCTGATCCGGGCCGACCAATGGTTCACGAACTTCGTCGCGTCGCTCACGGCTCCGATCTTCTCCGGGGGTCGCCTCAAAGCCGATCAGGAAGCGGCGGAGGCACGCTATGAGCAGGAGGCCATGCGTTACGCGCGCTCCGTGCTCACCGCATTCCAGGAAGTCGACGCCGCACTAGCAGCGTTCAATGCACAGCGTGAGCGAAAACTCGTCCTCGACGAGCAGTTGGCGGTCGCGGAGTCATCCGCAGCCGTGGCTCTCCTTCGTGCGGCGCAGGGGGTCGGCGACTACGTCGGCTACCTCGATGCGTTGCGAACCGTTCTAAACGTACAGGACACGCAAGCCTCCGCGGAGCGCGAACTCGCGACCGCCCGCCTCAACGTACACCGCGCGCTCGGCGGAAACTGGATTGCCGAGCCTGCGGACGCACAGGACTCCGAAGGAGACCTCCGATGACCAGGACCCGCTCAATCCGGGCGATTCTTCTCCCCGTGCTCATTGTTACAGGTGGTCTTGCTGCTGCGCTGGTGCTCGTGATCAGCCGCCCCACCCCCGAGCGCGTGGCTACACCACGCCTCGCACCTATGGTCTCCACCAAGGTGCTGCTGCCGCGCACGACTCCCCTGATGGTGGAGGGAACCGGCACGGTTCGTCCTACCTCAGAGATCACCTTGTCCGCGGAAGTCGGTGGTCGCGTCGTCATGGTTTCACCCGAGCTCGCACGCGGAGGGTCGTTTTCTTCGGGAGACACGCTGCTCAAGCTGGACAACCGGAGTTACCAGAACGCCGTTTCAATCGCCCAGGCAGAGGTCGAACAGCGCCGGGTGGATGTCGCGCTCGCCGCCCAGAACCAGGACATCGCACAGCGTGAGTACGAATTACTGCGACGCAGGCTCGGCTCGGACGCCCCTGCTGACACCAGCCTGGCCGCGCAGCTGGCTCGTCAGCAGCCGCAATACGAAGCAGCTGAAGCCTCCCTGCACCGGGCAGAAGCCCAGCTCGCTGACGCCGAGCTGAGCCTGACGCGGTCTGTCCTTGTCGCGCCTTTTTCCGGTCGTGTTCGTTCAGAGTCCGTCGATGTAGGCCAGTTCATCTCGCCCGGGCAGGCTGTCGCCGAGATCTACGGCACCGACGCCGTGGAGGTGGACATCTCATTGAGTACCCGACAGGCTGCACTCGTCGACGACCTCTGGAACGAGACTGGCGCCGATCGAATCTCCGCCACGGTGCGGGCTGACTTCGGTGGCACATGGTACGACTGGGAGGGCTTCGTGGAGCATGCGTCTGGGGCACTCGATGAGACCACTCGAACCGTGGAGATCGTCATCCGCGTTCCGTCCCCGTTCAACGCCGTGGATGAGCGGCCTCCGCTCCTCATCGGATCCTATGTGCGCGCGGATATCGTCGGTCGAGCGATCGAGGCTCACTATGCCGTCCCACGCGGTGCGCTCCGAGATGGTCCGGCTGTCTGGGTTGTCACCGATGAGCAGACTCTGATGACGCGACCCGTCCGCGTGATCCAGGAGATCCAGGATACAGTCTTCATTCAGGCAGACATGGCGTCCGCTTCTCGTATCGTCATGAGCGCCCTCCCGGTCATGACCGAAGGGATGAAGGTGCGCTTCGAAGGATCCGATGACCCGAGCAGTCGAACGGAGCTGGGTACGGATGGAGGGACCCGCCCGGGCGAGCTCACTACATCCGACAGCATGGCGATCAGCGGAGGTGGCCAGTGAACGGCGCCATACGGTGGATGATCCACAATGGCGTGACCGCCAATCTGCTGATGATGTTCATCCTTGTCGCCGGCGCATTCGGTATCCTCTCATTGCGCAAACAGGTCTTCCCTGAATTCTCCCCCGACCTGATCAACATCTCGGTCGCCTATCCGGGCGCGTCACCTGTCGAGGTTGAAGACGCGATCGTGATCCCGATCGAGTCCGCTCTCGAGTCGATCGACGAAGTGCAGGAGGTCAACGCGACCGCGTCGCAGAATCTCGCCGTGGTGACCGCCGAGCTCCGAAGCGGAATCGACAAGCAGCAGGTTCTCGACGAGGTGAAGTCTGCGGTCGATCGAATCCGGACCTTCCCGGTTCAGATCGAACGACCCATCGTCAACCTCGCTTCTCCCCGGTCACAGGTCATCCAGCTGGTGATCTCGGGCGACGTCGGAGAGCGAGCGCTCAAGGTCCTCGCAAAAGAGGCGAGAGACGACCTGATCGCGCTCGGCCCGATCTCGGACGTTCAGATCTCCGGCACGCGAGCCTACGAACTGTCGATCGAAGTCTCCTCTGACGTCCTCGACGCATACGGCCTCTCCCTGGGACAGCTGGCCACGATCGTGCGACGGGAAAGTCTCGAGCTCTCGGGTGGAGAGATCGAGACGCGTAACGGCCGCGTTCTTCTGCGCACCCAGGGTCGGAACGAGACAGCCAAGGACTTCGAGGACATCGTCGTTCTCGGGCAGCCTGACGGGACAGAGGTACGCCTGAGCGACATCGCCACCGTCACCGACGGATTCGCCGACTCCGACCTCGCGGCCAAATTCAACGGCGAGCCCGCGGTCGTGCTCACCGCCTACCGCGTCGGCGAAGAGAGTGTCCTCGAGGTAGCGGACGCCGTGCACGCCTACGTCGTCGGATTCTCTGAGCAGCTCCCCACGGGGGTGACTGCATCTGTTTGGCAGGATCAGTCCACCGTACTGGACGGGCGTCTCAAGCTCCTCATCAAGAACGGAATTCTTGGCCTGACGCTCGTCCTGATCGCCCTCACGCTCTTCCTCGATCTGAAGCTCGCTGCCTGGACGGCGTTCGGGATCGGCATCTCGTTCATCGGTGCGTTCGCGCTCCTCGCCCCGCTCGGGGTGACCATGAACACGATCTCCCTGTTCGGGTTCATTCTCGCGCTCGGTATTGTGGTCGACGATGCGATCGTGATGGGCGAGAACATCTTCGCCGAGCGTGAAAAGGGGCGGTCGATGCTCGAAGCGGCCGAAGTCGGGGCCATCCGGATCGCGAGACCTGTCGTCTTCGCTGTGCTGACCACCGTCGTCGCCTTTGCGCCGCTCCTGTTTATCGAGGGCACGCTAGGACGCCTGCTGATCGACCTGCCTCTCGTCGTCATCGTGGTCCTCATCCTCTCGCTCGTGGAGGCAATCTTCATCCTCCCGATGCACCTGTCGCACGACAAC
>JAKMDG010000320.1 GCA_022428035.1 Longimicrobiales bacterium | reverse complement strand
CAGTGGGAACCACCTGTCTGTGGGAGCGGCAGAACCCCAGTGGAAGGAGTGGGTTGCCCAGTAGGGCCCACTTCAGAGACCCGTGACGTCCGTCGATGCCAGGACGTCGCCGCTGACGGCGATCAGGACGATCGCACGACGATCATTGGCTGACTGCCTTGGCCAGGAGCTTCGTGAGCGATGTCATGTTCCGCGTGGTTGCACGCACGTGATTCGTGACCTTGCCGATACCACCTGCGAAGAGCGGTGATTCGCTCATCCGCCCGCGGGTGAGCCAGTGAACCTCAAGCGACTCCGCAAGGAATCGGTCCGTATCTGATTCCAGTTAAGCAAGGCTTGAGAGCAGGGAAGCGGATGCGGGGGCATCGAGAAAGAGTACGTAATGAGACGCAGTCTTCGCGTCCCATCCGGTCGGGAGGTCCGGGTCGATGCCGACTACGGCGGCGAGTTCAGCTGGCGTCCGCAAGAACGTCGCGACCTCGTAGCCCAGCTCGCGAGCCAGCCGACCTTCGATCGCGCGGGCGAGCTCGTCCGGATCATCCTGTTCGGTGGAGAATCCGACGTTCCCACTGGCGATGAAGGACCACACATGGGAGTGCCCCAGCGCAGAGATATGGGCGCGCAACACATCCATCTTCACACGATGGCCGCCCACGTTGATGCCACGGAGAAGCGCGATGTAGTTGTTCATGCGAGCGAAGCTGGTGGGCGAGGGTCATGGTGGCCAGCCGGCAGGTGCGGACCCGTGCCGCATCGCGTTCAGTCCTGGCTGATCCCCGGTGTCCTCAGCCAGCGATCGAACCACGCCTCGAGCCGCTGATACATGTCGACCCGGTTCATCGGATTACGGAATCCGTGGGGCTCGTCCGGATAGGAATGAGCTTCGTACGTCTTCCCTTCGCGTTCTAGGATGTCGACTGCGAGTTCGAACTGCCGGTAGGGGGCCCGCACATCGGCCTCTCCGTGCATCGTGAGTACGGGTGTGTCGACGTTCTCCACTCGCGCCAGCGTATTGCTGATCGCGTAGATGTCCGGGACTTCGTCGGGTGAGCCGCCGTGTCCTGTTCTGATGAAGATCTTTCCGAGCCGGTCGGCGTTGGTATACGCGTCGCCGAAGTCGTAGATGCCGGCCATCGGAACGGCAGCATCGAACGCATCGGGGACCCGGGCGATGGCGGCCATACTGGTGATTCCGCCGTACGAGTAGCCGTAGATGCCGACCTTGCCGTTGGACCAGCGCTGGGCGCGCATGAACGTACCGGCCGCCGCAGCGTCACGGGCCTGCCCGTTAGCCCAGTCCCGAACGCCGAGATCCTGGAAGGGGCGGCCAAAGCCCGACCCCCCGCGGTAGTTGATGGCCAGTACGACGTAGCCCTGCTGAGCGAGGTACTGCTCGGTCGTGTTCAGGCTGTGCAGATATGAGTTGGTACCCCCACCGTGCACCTGCACGAGCGCGGGGTATTGCCGAGCCGGATCGAAGTTCGGGGGGGTGTACAGGAAGCCCTGGATGTACAGTCCGTCCCAGCTTCGAAAGGAGATCTCTTCTGGCTCGGCAAGACCCTGCCACCGCGTCGCGAAACGGGTGAGCTGGCGGACCGAGCCGCCCGACGTATCGAGGTAGTCGATCTCCGAACCCCGCGTCGGTGTCGAGCGCACGAACACGAAGCCCGTCGCATCCCTGTTCGCGTGATACGACCGAAAATGCCCCCCCATACTCGTCATGCGGGTCGCGACGCCGCCTACAGCCGGGACGCGCCAGAGCTCCATGCGCGCCCGCTCGAGATACGGAAAAAAGAGCTCCGTCCCGTCTGCACTCCAGAAGGCGTCGAGGTTGTGGAGCCAATCCGTGGCGTGAATCTGCATGTCCAGGATGGTCTCGGTCCCCCGCTCGGGGTCGAGCACATAGAGATAGGCGAGATCCTCGTACCAGTACTCGTTCTTCGACGTCGCGAGCAGCGCGATCCGGTCTCCGGTCGGGGACCAGACCGGAGTGGAGGACGCCATCAGACCCCGACTGATCTGGCGCTCCGCACCGCTGTCGATGTCCACGACCCAGATATCGTCTTCCCAGTAGTCGGCCTTGTTCGAGTAATAGGCGATCCGGCGGCCATCGGGTGACCATGCCGGCGC
>JAKMDG010000285.1 GCA_022428035.1 Longimicrobiales bacterium | reverse complement strand
CCGCCCCCCCCCCCCCCCCCCGCCTCTTTGTCTTCCCGGTGGTTACGCCCCGAATCAGCGTCCAGGGCGCCCCTTACGTGGCGGAGACTTGCTGCGGGGTCGGTCGAAGTCGACTCGGGCTGCACGGCCACGAATGCTCGTTCCGTTGAGAGACTGAATGACCGTTCGCGCGACCTGTTCGTGAACCTCGACCACGGAGTGGCTCTCGCGGATCTCGATCCGACCCACGGCATCGCCACCGACACTTGCTTCCCCGGTGATCGCGCCGAGCAGGTCACCCTTGGTCAGGCCGTCGCGCTCACCGACTCCGATGAACAGCTTCGACCAGGAGGGCGTGCCCGAGGCACGAGCGGCAGCCGTCGACGGCGGGGCGTCTCCCTGAGCGGAGGCAGTTCCCTTCTTCCGCAACAGCGCCACCGCTGCGGCAGCGACCTCAGCAGGGTCGTGTTCACGGAATATCGGCTCGAGCACGGTCACATACGGCGCAGTGTCCTCGTCCTGCATGGCCTGCTCGAGCATGGCTCGAATCTCTGCAGTCGCCTGGCTGGCTCGCTCGGGGGGCGGGAACGGGACGGTGTCGTAACCAGTCTGCTTGCCGAGGGCGCGGATGTGCGCAGCCTCTCGGTGAAGAACGACAACGACGCCGTTGTCAGTCAATGAGTGGCGGCGATCGAGGGTATCGGGGTCGGCGGGCGTGTCACAGCTCACGACAGCGAGCCCTTCTGTGCCCTGCACGGCCGCACGCGCTTCGAGGGCATCGACGCCCAGCCATACCGGCACCGAAGAATCACCCGGAGCGCCGGCCATGAAGCCATGTAAGGTGAGGTAGTCCCCGACGTCCGCTGCACGGTCCTCATTTCTGCAGAAGACGAGCACGTGGCGGGCCCCCTCCGAAATCAGCTCGTCGACAATCGATAGCGCGGCCGCCTCGGTGGGCTCCGGCGCGATCCGGAATCGAACCTGCCCCCTCTTAGGGGCGTCGGCCTCCGGGGTCGGGATGGTGAGGGTCCGCTTGAAGTGCCGATCAAGGAGATTCTGGACGCCTGCGGTGACTGGAAGGCTGCTCAGAACCCGCTGAGTACCGGTCGGCAAGTGCTCCATGACCCGCTCGGTCCCATCAAGGCCGGTCAGGCTCTCGATCAGCTGCGCCTGGTCCACGACCAGCGCTTCGACTGACGAGAGGTCGACCGTGCTCTGCTCTAAGGCCGAGAGGAGCCCCGTCGGGGTTGCGAACAGCAGGTCTGCGCGACCAGGCAGAACCCACGATGAGCCGAGTGCGGCGATCGCGTGGCCGGTGACCGTTGCGAGGCGAGCGGCTGACTCGGCGAGCCGGTCAGCGCTGTCCACCGTCGCACAGAGGACGACGCCACGTACCGTCCCTTCACCGGGCTGAATGCGACTCAGCAGGCCTGCGGCCCAGGCGGTGAAGACACCGCTCCCGGGCCCCGCTAAGAGAGCGATGTTGTTGCCCTTGGCGACAATGGGCAACGCGTCTTCCTGGAGTGGCGTGGGAGTCTCAATGCCTTCCGCGGCGAGTGCCTCGGTGAGCTCGGGGGAGACGCCGAGGTCCTCGAATGTTTTCACGTTGATGGCTCGATCAGGTGGGCTCGCCAGAGCCGGGTCCGCCTGCATCGCCCGGTTCGTAGGGAAGCTGGTTGAGGAGACGTTGCACCTCATAGTCGAGCCGCGATGTCCGAAGGCGATCCGTGTTCGCGACGACGTCGGTGTACGGGCCGTGACCGTGCGCAGTGATGGTGACGGAGCCCTCGGCCCCTGACCACGTTGCACTGTGGGAGGAGTCGTTGGCACGTGTGAGGCCCAGAAGTTCTGGCAGGAACGCCTCAGCCTGTTCGAGGACCTCGCTCGGGGAACTCGCCGTCTTTCGTCTGTAACCGGCCATGATCCGTGGGATTCGGTTCGTTTCGCAGTTCTTCAAGTGCCGAGTAAGGTGCCCAGTGCGATGCGGTTGTGGAAGCCCTCGAACCGTTGGGAGCCCGTCACGATCGTCGGTGTGCGTGTCATCTGCGCCCCGGCCGCGGCGCTCATCATGGCCGAGACGGCACCCTCGTATCGGTCTACATCCAGCACTGCCTTCGTCTCTGTCCGGTCGAGACCGTGCTCGATTCCTATCTGAACGAGAACATCGACCCTGCCGATATCCTGTCCCTGGAGGGCATACGCCCTGGCCACGGCCAGACGCAGGATCGTGGCCGTCGAGGGGTCCTGTTCCGCCCCGTGCGCGATCAATTCATGCGCTTTTCGGGTCCACGGTACGAGCGCAGGAGGTGCGAGCTCCACCCCGGCCTCGGCCGCGATCGGTCGCGCGCTCTCCCACAGTGGAGCAATCTCGGGGGCATCGATTCCGACGAGCGGGGTGCCCGGGGGACGGAGTTCGAGGGGGAGCCAGCGGATCTCGGATTCTTTCGTCCACGGCATCCCTTCCGTCGTTGCAGCCTCGATCTCCAGCATGAGGAGGACAGAGGCTGGATCGATGAAATCGAACCAGATGTCGATCGGGTTTCTCACCATGGAGGCTCCCACCATATTCCAGGCCCGCCAGATCAAGAAACGAGGTCCAGATGCAGTTCAGTGCGAATGTCGAAAAGCTCAAGCCATCCGCTACAATCGCGGTAAGTACCCTGGCCAAGAAGCTCGCGGCGGAAGGTCGGGACATCATCAACTTGAGCGCAGGCGAGCCTGACTTCGACACGCCGGCGTTCATATCTGATGCCGCGATTCAAGGGATCCGTGACGGTCGGACGCGCTACACCCCTCCTGCTGGAATACCGGAGCTACGTTCGGCGATCGCTGAGCGCCTCAGTGAGCGCTCCGGCCGCAAGATGGAGTCTGACGGCGTGGTCGTAACGGCCGGCGCGAAACAGGCGCTCTTCAACGCACTCTTCACTCTGTTCGGCCCCGGTGACGAGGTCATGGTCGCCGCGCCGTACTGGACCACGTACCCGGATCTGATCAGGATTGCGCGGGCAGAGCCGGTCGAAGTGTTTGGTGACCAGACCAACGACTTCAAGATCACGCCGGCTGACCTGGATCAGCATGTGACGGACTCGACGCGCGGCCTGATCATCAACACGCCCTGTAATCCGACAGGGGCGGTGTATTCCGTCGAAGAGCTGACCGGGCTTGCCGAGTGGTGTCGAGATCGGGGCGTCTGGCTCCTGAGTGACGAGATCTACCGGAACATTCACCACGCGGGCGATGGAGCGGCCCCGGGCATTCTCAGTGTGCCGGCAGAGAGCCTGGGTCCGTACGTGCTGATCGATGGTGCATCGAAGAGCTTCGCCATGACCGGGTGGCGGATCGGCTTTACCTATGCAGATGCGGAGGTCACCAGGAAGTTCTCCGCGTTGCAGAGCCAGATTACGTCCAACTCGGCCACACCGTCTCAGGTAGCGGCGCTGGCGGCCTTCAGCGACACAGACGCGGCCGACGCGTCACTCGCCGAGATGGGTGAGGCATTCACTCGGCGTCGCGACCTGGTGTGCCGGCTCATGGGCGAGCTGCTGCCGGGCGTGCCATTCATCGAGCCGGGCGGCGCCTTCTATCTCTTCTTCTGCGTTGAGGGGTTCTTTGACGACGGGGTCACCAACGCAACCGAGTGGTGCAGCCGACTCCTTCAGAAACAGGGTGTTGCGCTGGTTCCTGGTGCGGCGTTCGGAGATGATCGCTGGGTGAGAATGAGCTTTGCGACCTCGGACGAGATCATCGAGCAGGCACTCAGCCGGATCTCGTCTTCTGTGCGCGCAGCTTCGGTGGGGTAGAGCTCAACCAACCTCACTGAGCACTCGATCGGCGGCCCGCAGAGCGTCTGCGACGTAGCCTTCGCCGAAGAGGTTCACGTGCACGAGTAGGTAGTACAGCTGGTACAGGTCTCGCCGATATGCCTGGTAGGCAGGACTGATGGCGCGGACTTCGCTGTACGCATCGTAGAATCCTGGACCAAAGCCCCCGAACAGCTCGGTCATGGCCAGGTCGACCTCGGCATCCCCGCAGTACACAGCAGGATCGATCAACACGGGCCGACCGTCTGAGTCGGCGTACGTGTTTCCACCCCAGAGATCCCCATGTAGAAGCGATGGAGTATGGATGTCGCTCAGCAGGGAACCGAGCACCTCGACCAGGGCATCCATACGATTCCCACCATCATCTACCGACGCGAAGTACCCATTCGATCGAGCACGTCCCAGCTGGATCGCGATGCGCTCGTCGCGCCAGAACGCGGACCATGACGAGTTCTGCTGATTTCGCTGTGGGAGGCTGCCGATCCAGTTGTCGTGGGTCCAGCCGAACACAGCGTCCGTGCGTGACGATCCGTGGAGCTGGGCCAGCTGTCGACCAAGGGTCTCGTCCGTTTTTTCGCTGCGATCTCCTCGTTCGACCCACTCGAGAAGCAACCAGGCGTTGTCGTCCGAGACGACGAGAACCTCGGGAATGCGAAGACGGGTTTCTGGCCCCGGTTCGCTCGGAGGGGTCCTGGCCAACGCACGAAGGC
>JAKMDG010000276.1 GCA_022428035.1 Longimicrobiales bacterium | reverse complement strand
CCAGATGCGCAAAGCAATCTGTGTCATGCTGCTCGCGGTGGCGTTCGTGATGGGCGGCCCGGTCGACGCCGGTGCTCAGGAAAGCGGTCTGTTGGCCGTGGGTGAGATGGCTCCCGACTTCGCGCTTCCCGGCGCGACTCGTCATGGAGTGCTCGAAGAGCCCGTCCGCCTGAGCGATTACCGCGGCGAAACGGTTGTCCTCGCGTTCTTCTTCCGCGTTCGAACGCGTGGCTGAACAGTTCAGATGAGAGCGTACCGTGATCAGTACGCAAGTCTGTTCAATGAAGGACGAAATGTGGTCGTCATGGGCGTGTCGAACGACTCCTCCGAGGAGGGTGCGTCGTGGCTCAAGGATGAGGACTTTCCGTATCTCTTCGTGAGTGATGCCGAAAACGACGGTGCGACCTACGCTGCATTCGGCGGTAGTCTGCGCGACAACAACATGGTCGACAGTCGGGCTGTGATCGTGGTGGGGCCGGACGGCCGCATCGCACACGTGATCCCGGCCTTCAATCAGAACGACCCGACGGCGTATGAAGAGCTGGCCGACGCGGTCGACCGTGTGACGCCTGAGCCCGAAGAGGGCTGAGACGGGTCACCGGCGCACGGGCTGCATAGCGTGGTAGCCGATCCTTCGTGAGCACGAAGTCGGGCCCGGTTGGGAGATCTCCCAACCGGGCCCGTTGTTTTCTTCGCTACTGCCCCCACGACGAGCACGCACCTGCAGCAGCACGGGCCCAATCAGGGAGTTCAGCTACCGAGCAGAGCCTCTACCGCTCCGATGATGTTCTGATCAGTGCCGACCCCGGTATAGGCGACCTTCCCGTCTGCGTCGAGCATCACGACGATCGCGGTCGTGGTCGCGTTGTACGCACGCACCGCCGCACCGCGCTTGTCGAAGAGAAAGGGATAGCCCGGATCGTGGTCCTCGAGATGACGCTTCACCCGGCGCACGCTCTGGGACACCCCCACCGCGACGGCAACAACGCTCACCTGGTCACCGAATCTGGCTTGCAGCTCATCGAACTGAGGCTGCAGGGCCTCACACTGCTCACACCAGGTGGCCCAGAACTCGAGGACGGCGGGCTTTCCTGACTCCATGTAGTCCAGCAGCGAGACAGAGTTGCCGTCCAGGTCTTCGAGTTCGGCCGTCGGCCCCTGCGTGCCGAGCGCGAGCGAGACCCCTCCACTCTGCGCCGCGGCGCTGATGGGAAGGAGCGCGCTCAGGGCAAGCACAAAAGGCATGACACCGCGTGACCGACGAATTGTGTGCGTGTTTGTCATCTGGATCTCAGAGGTTGTACCCCGCCGTCATGAAGTAGTACTCCGCCATGGCCAGCATGATCACGGCGGCAACCCGCTTGACCCACACCATCCATTGGCCGGACTTCGGCAACATGGTCACAGCACCGGAAAACAGGCCCACCGCAATCAGGAGCGACGTCATGCCCAGCGAGAATACAAAGAGGTAAACGAAACCCATCAGTCCTGCTTGTGTGGCAGCCACCCAGGTGAGCACAACGGCGAAGGCAGGAGCTCCGCATGGCGCCGCGACAACCCCTGACATCGCACCCATTGCGAAGACGGCTCCATAGGACCCGCCATCCGTCTGCGATGCGCGCTCCAGTAGCTTGCGCGGAACGGGCACGGGAAGCACGTCGAGCATGGCGAGCGCGAACACGACCAGCAGATTACCAACGGCGAATAGCGCCCAGGGATTAGCGCTCACGGTACCGAAGATCTGACCAGAAAGGCCTGCGATCGCGCCAAGGGTTGCATACAGCGTCGCCAAGCCGACCGCATACGTGAGCGTCAGACCGATGGTACGTGACTTCGGCTGATCTTCCCGAGCTGTCCCCGCGATCACTGCACTCGTGATCGGGATCATGGGATAGACGCAGGGCGTGAGGCTGGTGAGCACCCCGGCTCCGAACATCGCACCCAGCGCGAGAAGCGGACTGCTGGACAATGCCTCGGATAAGCCGCCGGCCGGCTCGATCTGGAGAAGGGAGAAGAGCATACGTTCTCGGGTCATGGCCATCGCAACCGTCGGGCCGCGCAAGCGGACAAGGTATCGCCTCCAGTTCTCAGCGGTCCAACCCTCGGTGCGCAGAGTGGGTTCCACGCGCTGCATTCGGGGTGCCCCGCCGAAGGGTGACGACACGGTTCATCGGGGCCAACTTCTCCCGATGAAAAAAGACCAGCCCAGACGGGAGATGCACCCACCGGCCCGAAACAGCGTGAGGGTCCGGCTCGGTTTCGCGGCGGCACTCCCCGCACTCCTGATGTCAGCCTGCGGAGACGCTGGCCCAGCCGCCCTGACCGTGGGCCCCGTCTCCTACTCTCAGAATCAGCTTCTTGGCCTCGCTGATTCCCGGCGCCAGAGGCTGGCAGAACTCACCGCGTTCGCCCTGGCTGTGTCGGACTCCTCGACCAACGCTCTGGGCGCTCCACTCGTCGCCGAATGGGAGGCAGATCGTCTTCTGGAGATCCTCGGCGCCGAGCTGACCCTGGAAAGAAACGGGATCGGAGATGACGTCCTGGAGGCCCGGTACCTCACGAATCCGGAATGGGAGCTCGTGGTGCGGCACATCCTCTTCTTCAGTGAGCGTTGGCGTTCTAGTGAACATCGCACCGAAGCCGAGGCGAAAGCCGAACGTGCGATGGAGGCGCTGCGCGCAGGTGCGGACTTCGCCACGACGGCCGCCGAGCTCTCAGAAGAACCCGGCGCGGAGGGCCGTCAGGGCCTGCTCGCGCCAGGTCGCGAAGGCTCGTGGGTGCCCGAATTCTGGACCGCTGCCCTCGCGCTCCAGCCGGGCGAGATCAGTGCGGTCACGGAGACACAGTATGGATTCCACATTCTTCGGCTCGAGGACCGGGAAGTGGTGCCGTTTACCGAGGCGCGGAGCGTGATCGTACGATCCGTCGCGGACCAACTCGACGATCCAGCGGCCGTGCTTTCCTCCTGGATGGCGGCACATGGCGGCGCACATACCTCGGAGGGTCGATCAGCCGCGTTGTCCGAAGCGAGCCTTCGTGGATTGACCGTCCCGCGCGGCGAGCACGTCGAGCTCATCCGGACCTGGGACGACATCGCGTACCGTTTCGCCGCCACCTTCGGATTCCGGTACGGGTGGGGGGTGGAGCAAATCGCAGTCGGAGCGTTGGCGGCGCTCTCGAACCCCGCGCAGAATGCGAACCTGTCTCGGACGGAACTTTCGACGTATCGGGCGCTCATCGAAGCGCGCTACACCATCGACATGGTGCCGGGGCTTTGAATGAACGGCATCACGCCGCCCGACTCGACATGGGGGTGGAACCCCCTGCCGCGTGCAACCGTAGGGAGGCGGGTAGTATCTCAATGCAGGAGTCGTGGTGTACGTGACGGGACGAGAACGGTGAACGGAAAGCTGCGTTTCATTATGGGCTTCGGGCTCTTCTTCGCCGGGCTCTGGTTTCTGTGGGACACGCCCGTCGTGTATCCGCTCAAGATCTTCGTGGTCCTCCTTCATGAATTAAGCCACGCGATCGCGGTCTGGTCGACCGGGGGGTCGGTCGATCAGATCACGCTTGATCCCTATCAGGGCGGAGCGACCTACTTCACAGGCGGTAACGCCGTCCTCGCCATGAGTGCGGGCTATCTGGGCAGCCTGCTCTGGGGCGCCCTCATGTTCAGTGCAGCCAACGAGTCTCGCGTGCGCAAGGACTGGGTGAACGGGGCCCTGGGCGCGATGGTGATCCTGCTCACGATCTTCTTCGTACGCAGTGGCTTCGGGATTGCTTTCGGCATCTTTTTTGGCGCCGCAATGATCACCGCGTCCCGCCGTATCGGCGAGATCTGGAACAAGCGGCTCCTGCTGACACTGGGGCTGACGAGTGCGCTGTACGCGATCCTGGACATCAAAGACGACGTCCTGGACCGACCGGAGATTCAGTCTGACGCGTGGATGCTTGCCGAGGCGACCGGGATCGGGAACGCAACCCTGTGGGGCGCACTCTGGATCTTCATCGCGATCTCTGTGAGCACCTGGCTCATGATGAGAGCGTTCGACGACGCCTGACGGTTCGGTCGGACGTCAGTCCCCGGTCTGCGTAAACAGTTGGTAGAAGAACGCGGTCCACTGCGGCGCGAATCGATCCTGGCCTGAGCGGGCCGTTTCCTCGATCGACAGCCCGTCTTCGATCGATGTACGCACGAACTGCATCGCGTCCCGTGTCACCCCGATCTGATCACGCACCGCGTCCAGATCCGTCACCTCTTCGTGCCCCCCCACAACCACGGTCTCCGGGTGCATCGCGTCCAGAAATGAGTCAAGTCGATCCAGGAAGGCATCCGGTTCGACCGTCCCAGGATACAACATCGGATTCCCGACGAGGAACGCGTCTCCCAGGTGCGCCACGCGCGACTCCGTGAAGTACACGGAGAGATCACCGGCAGTATGGGCGACGGTGGGCATGACCCGAATCTCCTCCCCTCCGAAGACTAACGAGGTGTCCGCTGCGATCTGGACGTCCGGCATCGCGGACGCCGGCTTTGGCGGGATCGACACCCCTTCCATGAAGACATAGGGCTCGGCCATCGCGGCCGCGGTCCCTGGGTGAGCGAAGACCTCCGCCTGCGCTCCGAGTTCTGCGGCCGCTCCCATATGGTCTTCGTGCGGATGCGTCACGATGACCGTTCGGATAGGACCCCCACCCAGGTCACGTATGGCTTTCTGAAGCGCGGGAAGCGCGGAGCCATAGCCAGTGTCGATCATCAACACACCGTCAGTTGCGACCTTCACAACGACGTTGGAGCCGGCGCCGACAATCAGGTGCACGTTGCCGCCGAGGAAACGGGTCATGAGGCTCAGATCGCGAGCCAGATCCATGACGGCGCGAAACCCCGAAGAGTCGGAGATTGCGGAAAACGCCGGATCGAACGGCGCGAAGGAGATCATCAGCGACTCGATGTCCTCGTCCCACGCCGTACGCAGCCAACGTACCGCATTGTCTCCCTGCCCATCGAGCGCCGCGGCGCGGGCCGCGTGGTATTGAACGAAGGGTCGATTCAGGTGGCCCGCGGGCATCGCCTCGGCCGCATTCGCCATCTCACGCGCATACCCTGCGACGTCGCCACTCCGCCGCGCCTGTTCTCCAGCCGCGAAGGGTGCACGCCACGCCTCGGCATCCTGCGCATATACAGCGGAGAAGGCTGCAGACAGCCCAAGAGCTGCGTACAGAGCCACCAGTACCACATGTCGTGCCCTCATTCACCGGCTCCCACAAGTCGTTGTGCGGGGGGTTGCCTGCGTGCCCCCGGTCCTCTTACAATGGCTTCGAGCGGACTTGATTGTCCGTTCTGGGCCTCACTCGGTGCTCCTGAAAGGTGCTGGATGAGGACCGCGGACCGTGAGTCCGTCGGCGTTCTCGCCCTTCTTGCAACCCGAAATCAGGAGGTGTTCCTTGTCTAGTCCCTGTACCCTGTCCAGCCTGGCACGGGCAAGCGATCGCCGGAGCGGCTTCTAAGCCAAACCGACTTGCTGTGTAGTCGCTGTTCGCGCCGTATCCCGGCTTCGCGCTGGGCTGCGACGGTTGAGACGCCACCGGAGAAGTTCGCCGGTGGCGTCTTTCTTTGTATATGACGCATAGGCGTCGCGTGATCACACCTACCCGAAGTACATCGGCGCGTTGCCGGGCTTCCACTTGATATTACAGCCCAGACTCGGCGCCTGATCCTCGGTCGGCTGTTTCCCGGCGAGTACGGCGTCACACGCCGTGCGCAGATCCTCGCCCGTAACGGGTGTAGACAGAGACGGGCGGCTCGCATCAAACTGCCCGCGATACACGAGGCGCCGGTTTCCATCGAAGAGGAAGAAGTCCGGCGTACAGGCGGCCCGGTATGCCTTCACCACCTCCTGCGACTCGTCGAAGAGATAGGGGAAGACATACCCACGCGCTGAAACCTCCTCGGCCATCTTCACCGGGCTGTCCGCCGGATACGACGCCTGGTCGTTGCCGTTGATGGCGACGATGGCGACCCCCTTCTGCTGGAATTCCCGTGCGAAGTCTGAGAGTTCGTCGGCGATGTGCCTCACGAACGGGCAGTGGTTCGAGAGCACCATGACCACGAGCGCCCTGAACTCGGCAAACTCGGAAAGAGATCGGATCTGCCCGGTCGCCGGCTCCGGAAGCGAAAAGTCAGGAGCCTCGGTACCGAGAGCGAGCATCGTAGAGGAAGTCTGAACCAGGGCGAGACCTCTGGTGAAGCCGGCGAGGGGAGTAGGTGAGCATGTCAGACCCCGGACGACGCCCACCGTGCCGGACATGGCCTCCCCTCCGCTCGGGCCGATCAGGCCACCCACCGAAGACAACATCCGGCAACGGGAGGAACTCGACCGGGCCGTACCGGGGTACGCGCGACCATGAGAATTGTCTCGCTTGCCTGCTCCAACACGGAGATCGTCTGGGCCCTCGGCTGCGCCCACCTGCTCGTCGGGGTCGACGATCATTCGGACTTCCCGGTAGACGTCGTATCCGTGCTACCGAAAGTCGGACCGGATCTGGAGATCGACATCGAACAGGTCATAGCGCTCAAACCTGATCTCGTTCTGGCGACGCTCACCGTGCCCGGACATGAAAAGGTGGTGGAGCAACTTGAGTCTGCACGACTGCGGTTCATCGCACCGGAGCCCGTGTCATTGCTCGACGTGTACCAGAACGTCCTCGAGATCGCAGAGCTGCTGGCGCCCTCGGCCCCGGAGGTGATTCAGCGAGCACACGCCCTGATCGCCGAGATGAAGGAAGAACTCACTCCGACCGCCGGTGACTCTCAGGAGTCCATGGATGCCCACGTCTCCGAGGCGGACTCGCGTCCTCGGATCCTCGTCCAGTGGTGGCCCAAGCCGGTGATCACTCCGGGTCGACAGTCGTGGGCCACGGACGTGATCGAGGCTGCGGGCGGGCGGGCAGTGCTCGCGGACGAAGATCACAAGAGCCGGCCAATGACCGACCAGGAGGTCACGGACGCAGCCCCCGATGCGGTCGTGCTCTCTTGGTGCGGGGTACATCCCGATAAGTATCGGCCCGACGTCGTCCTGCAGAATCCGGCGTGGCAAGAGCTCGAATTCGTCACGCGAGAGCGGGTCTTCTGCATCGGGGAGCCGTTCCTCGGCAGACCAGGTCCACGCCTGGTGCAGGGAGTGCGGGCCATGCGCGACGTCGTTGAGGCCCTCCGCAGCTAGCGCTCCGCCATTGAGGGACCTAGGGTGACCAAGCCCTCGCACCGAACGTGGTGTTCGTGCGATCGGGGGCGGTGCAGCCCCACCCGTCGGAGAACCCATGAGTGGATCGATGGATCGTCGCGAGTTCACACGCCTCTTCGCGGTCGGGGGTTCGGCCGCGCTGATCGGTCACCCACAGTTCCAAGGTGTGAAGGCTTCGGCGCTGACTCCCGACCGACTCCGGCCGGGCGACGTCGACTGGTCGACCGTCCGCGAACAGTTCCTGATCCCGGACGAGGTCACAGTCCTCAACGCGGCGAACCTCTGCCCGGCCCCGCGCCCGGTGCTGGAAACCGTCCAGACCCACACGGCACGACTCGACTCAGAGCCGTTCCCGTCATACCGAAGCGAAATTCTCTCCGCGAAGGAGCGCACCCGGGACCTGCTCGCCTCCCACCTGCGCGTGACACCTGAGGAAATCCTCATCACGCGCAACACGAGTGAGGCCAACAACTGGGTGTCCGACGGTCTATCGCTTGGACCGGGTGACGAGGTCGTCATCTTCTCGGACAACCACCCCAGCAACAACACGGCGTGGAAGCGAAAAGCCGAGCGCTTCGGGTACTCGGTTGTCGAGGTCGCGCACGTCGATCCGCATCCGGGCGCTGAGTATTATCTGGAAGCATTCGAGCGTGCGATCACACCGAGGACCCGGATGCTGTCCTTCATGCAGCACACGAACACGTCGGGTGACGTGTTTCCAGCGCGCGAGCTCTGTGCGATGGCCAGCGAACGAGGGATCGCCAGTCTCGTGGACGGAGCCCAGTCCTTCGGGCTCATGGACGTCGATCTCTCGGACTGGCAGCCGGACTTCTTCTCCGGCAGCGCGCACAAGTGGCCGTGCGGACCAAAAGAGACCGGCGTCCTCTTCGTGCACGAGCGCATGCATAATGACTTCTGGCCGTCGATGTACAGCGCCTACTCGGGTAGCCGCGGCCTCTCCCGCACGCACGAGGGCATGGGGCAGCGTGATACTCCTGCACTGCACACCTTCGGTGTACAGATCGAGTTTCTTCAGTCGATCGGTCAGAACGAGATCGAGGCACGGAGCCGGGAGCTCGCCTCAATGCTCGTCGAGGAGCTCTCCGCGCTCGACGGCGTCCACATGTGGACGCCCGCCCAAGCGGACCGCCGAGGCGCAGTCGTGACCTTCCAGCCCGGTGAGCTGGCGGGTCGCCAGGTGGTCGCCGCGCTCGAAGAAGACGGAATCGTAGCGGCAGCACGAGGGGGTTCCGATCGCCCCGGCGTCCGTTTCTCTCCGCACTTCTACAACCTGGAGGTCGACATCGAGCGCGCGGTCGCCGCGATCCGGGGATACCTCAAGACGGGCCTCTGATGTCTGCCTCATTCGATCCCCAGATCGCCCTTCTGAAGAGCGCGCTGCGGTATGCCGAGGAATACCTGACCGCCATAGACGAGCAGCCGGTCTTCCCTGGCGTCGATGCTCTTCGCGCACTGGACCAATTCGACGAGCCACTCCCGGATGCAGCGTCCAACGCCTCCGATACGTTGGCGATGCTTCACCGCATCGGCAGCCCCGGTACGGTCGCTCAGGTCGGTGGCCGATACTTCGGATTCGTGGACGGAGGCGCGCTCCCGGTCGGGGTTGCGGCCCGTGTACTCGCCGATGTCTGGGACCAGAACACGGCCCACTACGTGATGTCGCCCGTCGCCGCCCGACTCGAACAGGTGTGCGAGGGCTGGCTCACTGACCTGCTTGGTCTCCCTGAGGAGACAGCCGCCGGATTCGTCACAGGAACGACGCTAGCCAATCTCTCGGGCCTCGCTGCAGGTCGGAACGAGCTGCTTCGTCGCCGCGGCTGGGACGTCGTCGAGGATGGTCTGTATGGAGCACCACCGGTTCCCGTGTTCGTGGGACAAGACGCACACGCTGCGGTGCGAAAATCACTCGCGCTCCTCGGGATGGGGGACGCTCACACACACGTCGTTCCCGTAGACGACCAGGGACGCCTGGATATGGACTCGTTCCCACCTCTGAACGAGCCAGCACTTGTCGTGGCGCAGGCGGGAAACGTGAACAGCGGAGCGTTCGATCCATTCGATGAGATCTGTGCTCACACGCACGGGGCGGGCGGCTGGGTGCACATCGACGGCGCGTTCGGGCTCTGGGCCGCTGCCGTGCCTTCCCTCGCACCGCTCGTGCCGGGGATCTCCGACGCGGACTCCTGGGCCGTTGATGCGCACAAGACACTGAACGTTCCGTACGACTGTGGGATCGTGATGTGCCGAGATCGAGGGGCCCTCGAGTCCGCCTTCCGGGCTTCGGCCGCGTACTTCCAGTGGAGCGACGAGCGGGACCCGATGCGTTACACGCCGTCGATGTCGAAACGCGCTCGGTCAGTGGAGTTGTGGGCGATTCTCAAGAGCCTCGGCCGAGAAGGTGTCGTACAGCTGATCGAACAGCTCTGCGCCCACGCACGGGACTTTGCGCACCAGTTGGACGTGGAGGGCTTCCAGATCCACAACGAGGTGGTGTTCAATCAGGTGATCGTCTCATGTGGCACCGATGAAGAGACGAAGCGGACCCTCGCTGCGATCCAGGAGCTAGGAGAGTGCTGGTGCGGCGGATCGACCTGGCACGAGCGCTCGGTCATCCGGGTCAGTGTGTGTTCGTGGTCGACGACCCAGGAGGATATTCGGCGGTCCGTCCAGGCCTTCTCCAAGGCCCGACAGCTGGCGCGGACCCACTGAGCGAGCTCGGCGCACCTGCCCCGCCCCGGCCTGCAGTTCGCGGCGCGATCGTTGTTGCGTCGTGGACAGGGAGCCAGTGCGTCCGGGACAACCTCAGACTGTTACATGCGACTCACACTGATTATACTTGACGCGTCAATTATTTGTATGTCATGCAATCTTATGGAGAACTGACATGACGACCCACCTGCGGACTCAGGGCTTTCATCACGCAACGCTGGTAGCGAACGACGCGCCGCGGACACTGGCTTTTTATGGAGGGTTGCTGGGCCTCGGTCTGGTGAAGAAGACCGTGAATTTCGACGATCCGAGCGCATATCACCTCTACTTCGGCGACGAGACCGGACGCCCTGGCTCGATCCTCACCTTCTTCGAGTGGCGCAGTGCACCTCGTGGCGCATGGGGCGTGGGCGGCGTACACCACATCGCTCTCGGCGTGGGAACAACCGAAGCGCAGCTCAAATGGAAGCGCCGCCTGACCGATGCAGGCGTGGCCGTGGACGGTCCGCTCGACCGAGGATATTTCCGCAGCATGTATTTCAAGGATCCCGACGGTCAGGTCCTCGAGATCGCAACGCGGGGTCCGGGCTACGCCATTGACGAAGCTGCAGACGCGCTCGGTCAGAGCCTGCTCACTCCGCCGAAGGAACGCATGCCTGAGGGCCGCGACAGGGTCGCGATCCAGACCGAGACACACCCCGAGCCCGTTCCGGAGGTGACCCCGGACATGAGGCTCGAGGGCATCCACCACGTGAGTGCGATTACCGACGACCTCGCCCTCGCCGGAGAGTTCTATGAGCAGGCGCTGGGTCTCCGACTGGTGAAACAGACGTACAATCAGGATGACGGTAAGACAAAACACTTCTTCTGGGCCGCCTACGAAAACGGCGTGGTCGAGCCAAATTCCTCGATGACCCTCTTTGGGTGGGAGGGGAGCGACTACGTGTCGCGGGCTGGCGCGGGTCAGACGCATCACATCGCCTTCCGGGCCGCTGACCGAGGACAGCAGGACGCGTGGCGGGACCATCTCCTCACCATGGGGCTGAGCGTGAGCCCGGTCATGGACCGGACCTACTTCGAGAGTATCTACTTCCGCGCGCCAGACGGCCTGCTCGTGGAGATCGCTACGGATGGTCCGGGCTTTCTGGTGGATGAGCCTGCAGAAGCGCTCGGCGAGACACTCAAGCTCCCAGCCTGGCTCGAAGCACGGCGCGACAGTATCGAGCAGACGCTGGTGGCCCTCCGATGAGGGGGCCCATAACGACCGGACACGCCGGTGGGCTCGACTACGACCTCAGCTTGTCGGCTGGAGCCAGCGACGGTGCGACCGTCGCCGTCCTATTGCACGGGCGGGGTAGCCACAAAGGGGATCTGCAGGGCCTCGCTCGCCTGCTGCCTGACGACTGGCCGCTGGTCACACCACAGGCACCGTTTGCGGGTGCGGCGTGGGGTTATGGCCAGGGGTGGGCCTGGTATCGCTACATGGGGGAGAACCGGTTGGCCGAAGAGACACTGACAGACAGCCTGTCGTCCCTGGACGATTTTCTGGCCGCTCTGCCGGACGTGCTGGGATTCACACCGGGCTCCATCGTGCTAGGCGGATTCTCCCAGGGTGGGACCACCAGCATGTCGTACGCGCTGACTCGACCGGGAGCAGTGGAGGCGGCCTGGAACTTCTCGGGCTTCGTGCATGCAGGGCTGGAGCTGCCGACAGGTGACGCCGCAGCAACGGCAACACCGATTTTCTGGGGTCACGGCCGGCGGGATCCAGCGATCCCGTTTTCGATCGCAGCCTCGGGGCGGTTGGCGCTGACCGAGGCTGGGATCGCGTTCACGCCGAGCGATCACGACATCGGCCACTGGATTGTACCGGAAG
>JAKMDG010000273.1 GCA_022428035.1 Longimicrobiales bacterium | reverse complement strand
CATTCACCTCGGTGCGACCAGCGCATTCATTGGCGACAACACCGACCTGATCCTTCATCGGGCCGCGCTGGAGCTCGTGCGTGCCCGCCTGCTCCGGTGTGTAGAGGCGCTGACCCAGTTCGCTCAGGAGCACGCGTCACTGGCCACGCTCGGATACACCCACTTCCAGCCAGCCCAGCCGACCACGGTGGGAAAACGTGCAACCCTCTGGATCCAGGATCTGCTCCTCGACATCGAGGAGATCGACCATCGGATCGCGGTTCTGCGCTTTCGCGGCGTTCGAGGCACGACCGGCACCCAGGCCTCGTTCCTCGAACTGTTCGAGGGGGACCACGACAAGGTCGATGCGCTCGACCTCTCCGTAGGGAAGAGAATGGGCTTCGAGTCCACCTATCCGGTCAGTGGCCAGACCTATTCGAGAAAGGTCGACTATGCCGTGCAGGCCTCGCTGGCCGGAGCCGCTGCGTCGGTCTCCAAGATCGGGCACGACCTTCGGATCCTCGCGCACTTGCGAGAAGTCGAAGAGCCATTCGAGGCCGAGCAGATCGGCTCCTCAGCGATGCCCTACAAACGTAACCCGATGAGGGCCGAACGGATTTGTGCACTCGCCCGGCACGTCATCACGCTATCGATCGATCCGGCCTTCACCGCCGCTACCCAGTGGCTCGAGCGTACCCTGGACGACTCGGCGAACCGCCGTGTCTCCGTGCCGGATGCCTTCCTGGCACTGGACGGATGCCTCGTGCTTCTCGAGAACGTTTCGCGCCGTCTGATTGTGAACCCACAGGTCGTCCGAAGGAATCTCGCCGAGCATCTTCCCTTCATGGCCACAGAGACGATCTTGATGCACGCCGTGTCACGTGGGGGCGATCGCCAGGAGCTGCACGAGTCGATTCGGCAGCATTCGATGGCCGCTGCGAGACGCATGAAGGAAGAGGGTGCCGATGCAGACCTGCTGGACCGGATCGCCGGAGACGACGCGTTTGGTCTCAGCGCGGAGGAGCTCCAGCAGATGGTCGACCCGATGCGTTTCGTCGGCCGGGCTCCGTCCCAAGTCGAGCGCTTCATCGAGCGAGCCGTCACCCCGGTCCTCGAACGGCACCGTTCCAACACCCTAACCCTGGACGCCCCAACACTCCATGTCTGATCAGAACCTGGTCCACGAGTCGCAGCTGCCCCTGCCGCTCCTCCACCGAGGAAAGGTCAGGGACGTCTACGAGGTCGATTCCGACACCCTATTGATGATTGCGAGCGACCGCGTCAGCGCGTTCGACGTGGTCCTGCCCCAGCCGATCCCACACAAGGGAGAGGTTCTGACCCAGATCACTGCCTGGTGGCTGGATCAGTTGAACGACGAATTGTCGCACCATTTGATCGCAGTTGATCCCGAGCGGATCATCGCACGACATCCCGAGCTCGCCGAGACTCGTGACCAATGGGCGCGTCGTGCGATGCTCGTACACAAGACTGACCCGGTGCTCGTCGAGTGCGTCGTCCGTGGATACATCTCCGGGTCGGCGTGGAAAGAATACAAGCAGAGCGGAACGCTGGCTGGAGAGGCGCTTGCTGAGGGCCTTCAGGAGAGTCAGCGGCTCGATCCGGCCATCTTCTCACCGGCGACGAAAGCACAGGCCGGAGAACACGATGAGAACATCACCTTCGGGCAGACGAAGGAGATCCTCGGCGACGAGCTCGCCGATCGTCTCAAGGCACTCTCCCTCGAGATCTATGGTTTCGGTCGGGATGTCGCCGAGAAGAGCAACATCATCCTCGCCGACACCAAGTTCGAGTTCGGACACAAGAATGGTGAACTCATGCTCATCGATGAGGTGCTGACACCTGACTCCTCACGATTCTGGCCCAAAGAGAGCTATGGCGTGGGTCGCGGCCAGCCATCGCTCGACAAGCAGCCGGTCCGCGACTGGCTCGAGACTCTGGACTGGGACAAGCGTCCTCCGCCTCCCGACCTTCCTGACGAGGTCGTGAACGAGGCCTCCGAGCGCTACAAGGACGTCTTCAAGCGTCTCACCGGCACCGCGCTCGCCGAGTATCAACCGCCCCTCTTCGGGGACGACCGGTGAAGATCGCCCGCGAGGGAATCCCGTTCGCTGCGGCGGGCGTCTTCCTCGCGGGCATCTGCTGGGCGGGAGTCTGGCTACTAGCGAGCACTCCGGTGGACGCCGGCTCTGCTGCGGCTGGCTCCGCAGGCTCGGGCTTCGGACAGGTCGCGCTTCACATAGCCGCGTGGACCTTCAGCATCCTGGCAGTCTTCGTACTCTGGTTTTTCCGTGACCCGGAGCCGAGCACCCCGACCGATGACCAGGTCGTGGTCGCGCCGGGTCAGGGGAAGGTGATCTCGATCGAGGATGTGGAGGAGACAGACTTCATCGCCGGAGCGTCAAAGAAGATCTCCATCTTCCTGAGCGTCTTCGACGTGCACGTTCAACGGTCACCGGTCACCGGAACTGTCGAGTACAAGGTCTACCGGCCCGGCGCGTATGCGGTCGCCTGGGCGGACAAGGCATCCGAGGACAACGAACAGTCGTCACTCGGCATCGCCGCGGAGCACGGACGGGTCCTCGTCAAGCAGATCGCGGGCCTCGTTGCCCGAAGGATCATCACCGATCCGGCCGAAGGTGATATGGTCACACGAGGCCGCCGGTTCGGCTTGATCCGGTTCGGTTCACGCGTCGATCTCTTTCTGCCGGCACACTGGGAGCTTCTCTGCGAGGTGGGCGACCGGGTCACCGTAGGTTCTACCCCTATGGCGCGAATGCGCGCTGAGGGGGCCTGATGCCCGGACGAAGACAAACGCTGCAACGCGGAGTCATCATCCTCCCTTCGGCCTTCACGCTGGGAAACCTGTTCTTCGGGATCTATGCGATGATCTCGGTCTCACGAGGCGACTTCCTCTGGGCCGGGTGGTGCATCATCATCGCCGGGATCCTCGACATGCTCGATGGGAGCGTCGCGCGCCTGACCCGGACCGGTTCCGCGTTCGGAGCCGAGCTCGACTCCCTGGTGGACGCAGTCTCTTTCGGCGTGGCTCCGGGCTTCATCATGTTCGCCCTCTTCTTCGCGGACACTCAATGGAGCTGGGTGCTCTCGTTCGTCTACGTCACAGCCGTCGTGGTGAGGCTCGCTCGCTACAACATCGAACAGGGCGGAGAGGCGAAACGGTATTTCCATGGACTTCCGTCCCCCTCGGCGGGCATGGCGCTCGCATCGTACTACCCGTTCAGCCAGACGAGCTTCTTCGCCACCTATCTCGGAGACCTTCCCTGGCAGCAGATCATGGGTGTCGGGATGGTCCTTCTCTCTGTCCTGATGGTGAGCCACGTGCCCTATGGCAAGGTCGGCAAGATCGGCCTTCGCTCAGCACGCGGCCTCGTCAACACGGTGATCGCCGTAGCGGCGATCTTCCTCGCCGTCTCTGTACCGGAATTCTACTTCTTCACTGTGTTGGTGCTCTACATCGTCTGGGGTCTTGTGAAGTCCGTGCTGCTGGGCTTCCTCGACCGCATTCCCAGCGGTGACCCGCTCCTCGATGAAGAGGAGGGTGAAGTCGGTGCACGTACCGAAGTCCGTGATATGGACTACGGTGACCTGGTCCCTAATGGGGCCGCTCATCTCAAAATTGATTCTCAATCCGCTCCCGATCGCGGTATGGAGGAAGAAGCGTGAGTCAGTACCGTCTAGAAGTTCGTGTGAAGCCCCGTCCCGGCCTTCTCGACCCTCAGGGCAAAGCCGTTCATCACTCGCTGAACTCCCTCGGTTGGGACGGTGTAGGGGACGTCCGTGTCGGTAAAGCCATCTACATCGATATGGACGCCGAGTCACCGGATGCCGCGCTCGAGGCCGTCGAAGTCATGTGCCGTAAGCTGCTGGCCAACCCGGTTACCGAAGACTTCGAGGTCTCGCTTGTCGGTGAGGCCGAGGGCGCTGACTCATGAAGGTCGCCGTCATCACCTTTCCTGGCTCGAACTGCGACTACGACCTGTACAAGGCAGCACAGCAGGTCGGCGGAGACGCGACATTCATGTGGCATCGCGAGCGCGGGCTGGCGGGGTATGACGCCGTCTTGCTGCCCGGTGGCTTTTCGTACGGCGATTATCTCCGGGCCGGCGCGATCGCGCGCATGAGCCCGATTATGGAAGACGTCATCGCATTCGCGAACACGGGTGGCCCGGTACTGGGCATCTGCAATGGCTTCCAGATTCTCTGCGAATCGGGGCTCCTTCCGGGCGCTCTGATGCACAACAAATCGATGAGATTTCAGAGCAAGGATGTCTTTCTTCGCGTCGAGCGCGCGGACACCCTGTTTACAGCCGACTACGAAGAGGGGCAGATCCTTCGCATCCCGATTGCCCACGGCGAGGGCAACTACGAAGCGGACAGGGAGACGCTGGAAGCCCTCGAGTCGGAGGGACGCGTGGTCTTCCGCTACGTCGACTCGAATGGAGGGACCAGCGACGGCGCGAACCCCAACGGCTCGTGGCATGACATCGCTGGAATCACCAACGAGTTGGGCAATGTGCTAGGCATGATGCCCCATCCAGAACGTGCCATGGAAGAGCTCCTGGGCTCGACCGACGGCATCGCACTCTTCACGTCCCTGGTCGCGAGCCTCCAGACGTCATGACGAACGCAACTTCCACGCCGGTCCCTCCGCGTGAGGGTGACCCCGAGATCACGGCCGAGGTCGTCGCAGACCACGGATTATCACCCGAAGAGTACGAGCGGGTACAGCGCATCATGGGCC
>JAKMDG010000208.1 GCA_022428035.1 Longimicrobiales bacterium | reverse complement strand
CGAGCGTGTGTTGGCGGTCATCCTGGTGCTTGCTGCCTGCTGGATGATCTGGCACCCGGTCACGCCACCCGAGCATACCGAGATTCTGGAACCGGACGCCTCGAAAGGCTGGATCCTCAGAGGGGCGTTCTTTCTTCTGGGATTCTACAGCGGCTTCATCCAGGCGGGGGTCGGCTTCCTCTTCCTCGCGCTGCTCTCGGCGAATGGACTGGATCTCGTGAGAGGGAACGCGGTGAAGGTCCCGCTCATTCTCGCCTTCACCGGGCTAGCAATTCCGATCTTCGCCCTGGGCGGAAACCTCAACTGGGCCGCCGGTCTATCGCTTGCGGGCGGGCAGTTCTTCGGTGCGAAGCTCGGTGTGCATCTTCAGGTACTGAAAGGGCAGGCGTGGATCCGGAATGTGTTGACCGTGGCCATTGTCCTGTTCGCCCTTCGCTTGGTACTCCGGTAACACAAGGGGGCCGGCCGGACTGATTCCGACCGACCCCCTCCAGCCTGCGGGCGTTGGCGCCTTACATCATCACGCCGCTCCCCGACCTTAGTACCGGTAGTGCTCGGGCTTGTACGGCCCGTCCTTCGGTACGTTGATGTAGGACGATTGGTCGTCTGACAGCTCTGTGAGCCGCGCTCCGAGCTTGTCGAGGTGGAGACGTGCGACCTTCTCGTCCAGGTGCTTCGGTAGCACGTAGACCTTCTTCCCATAACCGTCCGTGTTCTGCGCGAGCTCGATCTGCGCGATCACCTGATTGGTAAACGACGCGGACATTACGAAGCTCGGGTGACCCGTCGCGCAGCCCAGATTCATCAGACGACCCTCAGCGAGGACCAGGACGGAGTGGCCGTCTTCGAACGTCCACTCGTGGTACTGCGGCTTGATCTCCGTTTTCACGATGCCGTCCACGCGCTCGAGGCCGGCCATGTCGATCTCGTTGTCGAAGTGGCCGATGTTCGCGACGATCGCCTTGTCCTTCATCTCGGCCATGTGCTCGGCCGTTATGATGTCCTTGTTCCCTGTCGCGGTGATGAAGAGGTCGGCTGAGCTGAGCACGTCTTCCATGCGCACGACTGTGAACCCCTCCATGCACGCCTGCAGAGCGCAGATCGGATCGATTTCGGTGATGGAGACGCGGGCACCCTGAGCCTTAAGGGCCTGAGCGCACCCCTTCCCGACGTCCCCGTATCCGAGAACGAGCGCGCTCTTGCCAGAAATCATGACGTCCGTCGCGCGATTCAACCCGTCGATGACCGAGTGTCGGCATCCGTAGAGGTTGTCGAACTTGGACTTCGTGACAGAGTCGTTGACGTTGATCGCCGGGAAGAGGAGCGTACCGTCCTGCTCCATTTCGTATAGACGATGAACTCCGGTCGTCGTCTCCTCGCTGACGCCGCGAACGTCTTTGACGAGCCGCTCGAATCGGCCTGGATCTTCGGTCAGTGTGCGTCGGAGCAGGTCGAGGATGACGCCCCACTCCTCAGGCTCCTTGTCGGCGTCGAACGCCGGGACGTTGTCGATGGTTCCGTACTCAGCACCCTTGTGGAGCAGCAGAGTGGCGTCCCCGCCGTCGTCGACGAGCAGGTCCGGTCCGGTCCCGTCAGGCCACTCGAGCATCTGGTCGGTACACCACCAGTACTCTTCCAACGTTTCACCTTTCCAGGCGAAGACCGCCGAGCCCTTAGGGTTCTCCGGAGTCCCGTCACGGCCTACGACGACTGCAGCCGCGGCGTGATCCTGCGTGGAGAAGATATTGCAGGAAACCCAGCGTACGTCCGCACCCAGGTCCACCAGGGTCTCGATGAGTACGGCGGTCTGAACAGTCATGTGTAGCGAACCGGCGACCTTCAGGCCCGCCAGAGGCTGCAGTGGTCCGTATTCCTCGCGCGCAGCGATCAGGCCGGGCATCTCCTGCTCGGCAAGGCGAATCTCATTGCGACCCCACTCGGCGAGAGAAAGGTCTGCAACCTTGAACTGAATTGGGGCGTTGCTATCGGTCACGCCCGACTCCGGCATCGCTGCTGGCTTCGTCGTGGTCTCATCGGGCATCACTGCAGTGTTCGTCATGGGTCCTCTGTCGGTGAATCGGCGTCAATGCCGAGTGGGTTGCTCTTGTGAAACGGACGAGGCGCCTCAGACACGGGCTGAGGCAAGGAAAAGCAGGGGGCCCGTCGCGTCCGGATCGGCCGCGAGGGGCTGAAGGCGGATCGAGCCGAAGTGGGCATCAGCCAGCCAGGCCTCCATTCGCTCGAGTTCAAATCCAGGCCATACATGGCCCATGGCGTCAGAAAAGCCTGCGCCGCGGTCGTGTCGCCGCATATCCAGCACCAGAATGCGGCCACCTGGAGCCAGAGTGCGTCGCACCTCCGCGAGAACCGCCCTCGGATCAACGACGTAATGCAGAACGAGCGCGAGAATGGCCAAGTCCAGTTCCCCGTCGGCGACCGGTAGCGACTCCAGCTCGCCACAGCGCAGGTCTGCGTTGTGAACACCTTCCAGCCGGGCTTCGGCGGTGCTCAGCATGGCCTCGGACCGATCTACCCCAATGGTGCGGCTGGCGAACGGTGCGAGACGTGCCGTGAGGGCGCCTGTTCCGCAACCGAGGTCCCCGACGACCCACGAAGGCTCTACCAGGGCCAGGAGAGGAGCTAGACCTGTGGCTGACCCGAACAGCTCCGCCCTGGTACGGTCCCATTCTGCTGCCGACTCTGCGAAGAACGAGGTCGCTCGCATACGCCGACGTTCGAGCACCGGACGTGCCCGCTCTGCGTCTCCGCGGCACATGGGGGTGCCCACGACTTCCTGATGCATGATCCTCCACAGCGAGCGCGCCGCATCGTCAAGCTGGGGACTCAGATGGTAGTGCCGGCTTCGACCTTCGGCTCTGGCTTCGACCCACCCCTCCGAGGCAAGGGTCTTCAAGTGGCGGCTGATTGTCGGCTGCGGAGCCTGAAGTACCGCGCACAACTCGTTCACCGTGAATTCGCTGCCATCGAGGAGAGCGAGTATACGCGTGCGCATCTCATCACCGAGTACGCTGAGACACTCGAGAATCGGGGAAGACGTGTAAGTATTCATAAATGCGAATATGAAGATAC
>JAKMDG010000111.1 GCA_022428035.1 Longimicrobiales bacterium | reverse complement strand
CTTGGGGAATCGGTAGACCAGGCGGCTCTCGGGTGAGGCGAGGGAGGGGGTCGAGCCGAGTGCGTGCAGGCGTTCGAGCGCGAACGGCGGCCGAGCACAGTAGCGGACGAGTCGCTCGATGCCCGCCGGGTCCTCGGCCTCGATGCGCACGGAGGCGTCGACGCTGAACCCGCCCGAGCCCTGCCAGTTCAGCATACCGGCGGCATCGAGGTCGTCGAGGAGTCCTTGTCGCCGGAAGTAGCGGAGGAGTACACCGGGTTCGACGAGAGCCGAGGCACGAGGAACTCGCGCACCAGGTCGACCGACAGGCGCGGCCGATCAGGGGCGTCGTCCATCCACTTCGGGTACTCACGCATCACCCACTCGCCCAAGTCCCGCCGCAGTGCCGTGACCAGAGACGCGAAGGTGTCGAGGAGCCCTTCCTCGCCGGCTTCGCCGAGGAGGAGCTGCCAATCGACGAGCTCCGTATAGACTGACACGAACTCCTCCGCGCTCTGCGCCTGCTGAGCGTTCATCGACAGTGTGCCGAATCGTGCGGCGAAGTCCTGCGCAGCCCGGGCCTGGCGGATCGACGACCCCTCCAGAATGCGCGTCACTACGCTCAGGACCTGACGCGGAGACGTCGGCTTGACCAGGTAGTCGTCGACTCGCCGACCGATCGCCTCGGTCATCGTGTGGTCCTCTTCCGACTTCGTGACCATCACGACCCGCTGATGCGGGGCCTCTCGGCGCATGACCTCCAGGACCTCGAGGCCACTCCGGCCGGGCATCTGCTCGTCGAGCAGTACGAGGTCGCACGGCGCTGCGCGCATGAGCTCGAGCGCGTCGTCGCCGTTGGAGATCGCATCCACGTGGTAATTCCGCGCCTGCAAGAAGAGCAGATGCGGCTTGAGGAGATCGATCTCGTCGTCGACCCAGAGGATGCGCTTCATCGCGCGGGCGGCCTGCGTCATCCGACTAAGCTACTCGGAGGTCCCACGAAACAGCACCGTGAGCCGACGGGTCAGCTCGGCGCGGACGGACCGGAAGGCGTCCATCTCCTCTTCAGGGGTCTCGCCAGCACCGGCGGGATCCGGCAGGCCCCAGTGCAGTCGCCACGCATGGCCGAGCCAGACCGGGCAGACCTCTTCGGCACACAGCGTGATCACCGTGTCGACGTGGTCCTCCACGTCGTCCGTCCCGTTCGACGCGTGGCCGGTGATGTCGAGCCCGACTTCGGAGAGGGCCTGGATCGCCTGTGGGCGCACCTGCGTGGGCTCGGAGCCAGCCGACGAGATCTTCACGTCATCCGGCGCCAGTGATCGGGCGAGTCCCTCGCCCATCTGGCTCCGGGCCGAGTTCGCGACACAGAGGAATAGCACGTGCTTCGGACCGAGCGCGCGCAGAACAGCGGCCTCGATCATCCACCGGGGTGCGTCCGCCGGAAGGGTCACGTCGCCGACGACGGTATCCACCCCTCCTCCCTCATGGGCGACGACGTCGACCCCGAGCGTGCGGGCAACGGCGCCGATCGTGTCCGCATGGGGGGTCCCTTCACCGAATCGTACGTCGACCGCTCGACCGTCCGTCATCGCGTTCTCCGATGCAACGCTTTTCGTGATCGCCGAATCATACCATCACCGACCCTACCTAGAATTCTATATTGAGGCCGTCATGGGCCGCCTGTTCAGCCTGACGTACCCGACCGCAGCCGTTCTGTTGGCGATCCGCTCCGGACACCGGTACGGCTTCGACATCATGGATGCCACCGGACTGCCGGACGGGACAGTCTATCCGATCCTCCGCCGCCTCGAACGACGAGGCGTGCTGGCCGGCCAATGGGAGGACGAGGAACGCGCGCGGGCAGAGCAGCGTCCGCAGCGCCGGTACTACGCACTGACTCCGGTCGGCGAGGAGTCGATGGCCGATGTCGAGGCGCGTTTTCCTGTGTTGCCTCGGCTGTTCGATGCCGAGCCGGGCACGGCGTGACGATGTCCGACCAGCCCGGCCACTTCCCCGGCGCCTCTGTCATCGCGTGGGCCTCGCGGCTGGTGCCGCGGGTCCGGCGAGCGGCGTGGCGCCGCGAATGGGAAGCGGAGTCCGCCTACGCCTGGCAACGGATGCACGGCTCAGGCGAGCCGAACCGACTCCAGGTGCTGCGCCTGCGCATGAGAATACTGACCTGTGTGATTGATGCCCTCTGGGAGAAGAAGGAGACGATGACGATGACGGGGCTGTCTAACGATGTGCGCCACGCAGTGCGTGGCCTGGTCCGCTACCCGACCTTCGCCGCGATTGCGGTGCTGACACTGGCGCTCGGGATCGGCGCGAACACCGCGGTGTTCACGCTGGTCGACGGCGTGCTGCTGTCCCCCCTGCCCTTCGACGACGCAGACGAACTCGTCGCGATTCGGCATCAGGGCCGGGAGGGGGCCGACCAGCTGCCGATGTCGACGGGGCTGTACGGCCTGTACCGGGATCAAGCCACGACGATCGAAGATGTGGCGCTCTACCGAAGCACGGTGGTCAACCTCGTATCCGAGGGCGATCCACAGCGTGTGCCGGTTCAGGTGGTCACGCCGGGCTTCTTCGAGCTGCTCGGCGCCACGCCCGTGACGGGACGAACGTTCATCGACGCCGAGGGGACTCTGGAAGGAGAGCGGGTCGCCATACTCAGCGACGGATTCTGGGAGAGCCGTTTCGGGCGTGACCCATCCGTACTGGGCCAGTCCCTCGACGTGGACGGCCGCCCCACCACGATCGTGGGCGTGATGCCGGCGGACTTCGGTCTCCCGGACCGTGACGCGCGGTTCTGGATGCCCTTTCGCATCGACCCGAACCGAGCGCCGCTCGCCGCATTCGGAGCGGCTGGCGTGGCGCGGCTTTCGGACGGAGTGACACTCGAAGGGCTCGACGCCGAGCTGAACGGACTCGTCGCTCGGCTCGGTGAACACTTCCCGGAGGACGGATCCGTCGAGTTCCTTCAGTCCGTCGGCCTCGCGCCCATCGTCATCCCACTCCAGCAAGAGGTCGTGGGAGATGTCAGCCGTACGCTGTGGATTCTACTGGGTACGGTCGGCCTGGTACTCCTTATCGCGTGTGCGAATGTGGCGAACCTCCTTCTGGTTCGAGCAGAAGGGCGCCAGCGTGAGCTCGCGCTCCGGGTCGCCGTCGGGGCCGGCCGCACACAGGTGTTACGCACCTTCATGAGCGAGAGCATCGTGCTGGCCACAGCGGGGAGCGCGCTCGGAGTCCTGATCGCGAACGGAGCACTGCGGCTGACCCTGGCCAACGTCCCGGCCGACATCCCGCGTGTCGCCGAAATCGGGATGGACCTGCGTGTGCTTTCGTTCACGCTCGTCGTGGCCGTCGCGTGCGCGCTCTTCTTCGGACTCTTCCCGCTCGTACGCTACGGCGCCGACGACATCGGCACGCAGCTCCGTGACGGAGCTGCCCACGGAGCCACCGGCCGCCGGAAGAACCGGCTACGCAACGGGCTGGTGATGACCCAGATGGCGCTGGCGCTCGTCCTGCTGATCGGCTCGGGGCTGATGTTCCGGAGCTTCCAGGCGCTCCGCGCTGTGGACCCCGGGTTCGACTCCGAGGGCATCGTCACCGCCCGCGTCTCGGTGCCCACTTCGGAGATCGAGTCGTGGGAGGAGACGGAGGCGTTCTTCCGCGCGCTCCAGGACCGCCTGGCTGCATAGCCGGGAGTCGAGTCCGTAGGATTCGCACAGGGCGCGCCCCTGACGAGTGGCCTCTCCTTCATGGCGTGGGAGGTGCCCGACCGTCCCGGGGCGGTGGAAGGCGAGACCGTCTTCTCCGCGCACAACCAGGTGAGCGCCGGATATCTGGAGACGATCGGAATCGACCTTGTCGAGGGACGGACGTTCGAGCCTACGGACGGCACCGGAGGCTACCTCGCGGTCATCGTGGATCGTGCCTTCGCCGAGCAGTACTACCAGGGCGAGAGTCCCCTTGGACGCACGATTCCCTGGGATGACGACGCGATTCACACCATCGTCGGCGTCGTCGAGACCGCGCACTACGTGACGCTCGACGAAGAGCCGGCGCCGACGGTGCACTGGCCGCTCACCGTCGGGAGTGAGGGCCAGGTACAGACCGCGAGGAACGTCGACGTGGTCCTGCGCACGGCCGGGGACCCGGCATCCTTCATCGCGGTCATCCGACGCGAGGTGCAGGCTCTGAACTCCCGGATCCCCGTATCGAATCCGCGTACCATGGACGACGTCATGTCTGCGGCGACCGCGCGTACCTCGTTCACGATGGCGCTGCTCGCTTCCGCCTCGGGGATCGCCCTGCTCCTGGGGCTGGTGGGGATCTACGGTGTGATCTCGTACATCGTCTCGCAGCGGACCCGTGAGATCGGGGTGCGCATGGCGCTGGGGGCCACGGCCCCGTCGGTGAAGACGATGGTCGTCCGCCAGGGCCTGACCCTCGCCGGAGGCGGTGTCGTGATCGGCCTCGTCGCAGCGACTCTGATGAGTCGCGTCATGGCCTCGCTGCTGTACGGCGTGAGTGCCACCGATCCGATCACCTACATCGGAGTCGCGCTCGCTCTGATCGCGGTGTCGCTCACGGCGAGCTGGATCCCGGCGGCTCGCGCGGCGGGTGTGGATCCGTCACGAGCACTTCGATCGGAGTAGGTCAGCGAGCGGACCTTATGGATCGGGCGGGTCGTCCCTCGGGCGGCCGGCGAACGAGAGAGAGGGCCACCCCGCTGGGGTGGCCCTCCTGACTGTCTTCCCGAGACCGAAGTCTCGAGGATCGCACCTCGTCGGCCGTGCCGACTCAGTTGGCCTCGGGTCGATCCCTCGGCCCCTCGTCCCCACCGTCAGATCGGAAGGTGATCGGGAACTGGACCCAAACGGGAACGTCCTCGTCACCATTCCTGGCGGGGGAAAACTCATATGCCCCCGCGACATTCAACGCGGCATCGTCGAGCGCGGGATGACCGGAGCTCTCCGACGGATAGGAAG
>JAKMDG010000076.1 GCA_022428035.1 Longimicrobiales bacterium | reverse complement strand
GTACTACGGCCGGCTCGTCCGGATTCAGGCCCAGTCCGGGCCCAGCGGTCCCGGACTCACGCCCGGACGCGTGACGCTCCACGAGGACTTCGTGGTGGATCCGCGACCCGAGGACGCCTGGGACGAGAACAGCTACGTGCTCGAGACGAACCCTGTCACCGGAGAGCAGACCCTCTTCATCAAGGCGGATTACAGCGACACGACCCTGGACCTGGGAGAGTCCGAGACCGGGCGTCAACGCTTCGTCCGCCTCCTGAGGGCCGCAGATGCGGGGACCCGTGTCGTTGCGGACAACGGCTTCGGACAGGCCGGTACCTACACCATGGTGCCGAGGAATGCGGCATTCGTCGTCATCCTCGACGATCTCGTGGATCCGTCCACGCTCAACGCGGCCTCCGTTCGCGTCCAGGTCGGTGACCCCGCGGTGACGCCGTTCGAGGCCCGCGTGTTCCTGGACCCCAACCACGGCGACAACGTGACCGTCGCAGGCGCGTCCAGCCCCCAGTTCTTCTCGACACGGCTGGTGATCGACCCTGCGATCTCCGAGCTGGACTCGTTCAATTCCTCGACGCCGATCAGCGTCAACCTCCTCGGCTTTCCGGCCAGCGTCGACTCGAACGAGGCGAACGTCGAAGTCCGCTTCCCCACGCAGCAGGTCATCGGCCAGATCCAGCCGGTCCTTCAGAACCTGAGCAACAGCCCGCTGACCACCGCGCAGAACGGGAGCTTCGATTTCAGCTCCTCGGCTCGCGAAGTCGTGCGCGCGTTCCGCGCCGGCGGTCGGACCGACGTCACAGGCGACCCCGGGAACGGCTTCCTGTTCGATGACACGGCGCCGCGAGTGGTCGGCACCCGTGCCGCTGTGATCACGAACTCTCCCGTGATCCTCGACGCGGACAACCTCGTCTTCAATCTACCCGAGGTGAGGTTCCCCACGACGGTCTGCGATATCGATCCGCGCGCCGGCGACCTCATTGCCCAGCCGCCCTTCTTCGCGAGGGTGCGCAACGAGCCCGCGCTCAGCTCGCAGGGGATCGCCTCCAACCTGGAGGTCGAGCTCATCGTGACGCCCGAGGACTTCACCGGGGCGGAGCAGTACGTGGCGTCCGGTCAGGGACCCATCGCGTACAGAACGGCCTATGACGCCGTCGAGGACGCGGCACTCGCGTTCTGCTTCGTGGAAACGACGCCCCAGGCGCCTGACTCCGACGACCCCACGGTGAACCTTTCCACCGACGTGGAGTTCACCGTCCGCTTCAACGAGGCCGTCGATCCGGGTCTCCTCGAGGCGTACGAGGGTATCGCCCTCCTTCGCAAGGATCCCGATCTGGCCGGAGCCGGTGGTGCGGCGACGATCCTTCCGACCGACTACGTTCCGGGCACGGTCACCAACAACGCCAGCCTCGAGACGTTCACCTTCCGGCCGTTCCAGAACCTCGCCCACCTGTTCGGGAACGATGAGAGCTACTTCTTCCAGCTCCAGGGCGGCGACTTCGGTCCCCGCGACCTCGCAGGGAACCCGGTCGTCGCTGTTCCGGGTGTCGTCGAGTACACGCTCGACATGAACCGGCCTGACCAGTTGACCGGAGGCCGGGTGATCCGGTTCACCTCCCCCGACGAGGAGTGGCCTTTTGGAAACCCTGCAGGCACCTTCCTGGATGGCCTTCCGAGGAACGAGTGGTTCGGCAACGTTGACTACGACATCGTTCGTGGACGCATTCGGCCTCGCTCGGTCGTCCGGAGCCAGGTCGTGGTCAGCCAGGACCCGGAGAACACCCTGGTCTCGCAGATGTTCAACGGCACGGGCACCTCGCTCCCGCTGAACCCCCTCGGCGCACGCGTCCAGTTCGTCTGGCGCTACCTCGACGTCAACCTCCCGCTCCACACCAACCGGGACATCCGCAACCGCGTGGACATGTCCTCGCTGGATCTGGACGTTGAACGGATCCTGCTCAACCCCCTTGGATCGACGCCGGTCTTCGAGTCCTTTCCCGAGTTCTCGGTCTCGATGTCCCACTCGAGCCGCACCCCGAACGAGATCGTCAACGCCCTGCAGCAGCTGACCGACCCGGGCTCGGGCCTGACGTCGGATTACGACGGCAACCAGCTCT
>JAKMDG010000062.1 GCA_022428035.1 Longimicrobiales bacterium | reverse complement strand
CGCCCCGTCTGTGTACGTGAGTGGTACGACTCCAGTCGCCTGCCGGTCGTCAGCCACACCGGATAGTCGTCGTCGATCGTCTCTGCCGGATCCCGGTACCGGATCAGCTTGAAGATCCCGCGCCCGTTGATGAAGCCGTCTTCGTGCAGGCGTGGCGTGCCCGGGTGTCCTTCCTCCGGGACCGGCCACTGATACTCGCCGAACTCGATACGATCCCAGCTCAGACCCGCATAGGTTCCCGAGAGCGAACAGAGCTCGTTGAATACCTGGCTGGCATCGGTGTAGTCGAAGCCCTGAAAGCCCATACGCTGCGCCAGCTGCGAAATAATCCACCAGTCCGGCTTCGCCTCGCCCGGAGGGGGGACTGCTTTGCGCAGGCGTTGAACCCGTCGTTCGGTATTGGTCTGTGTTCCGTCGGTCTCGGCGAATCCTGTGGCCGGAAAGACCACATCGGCGAACGTGGCGGTCTCCGTCATGAACAAGTCGCAGACGACCAGAAAGTCGAGCGCCTTGAGCGCGTGCTCGCAGTGCTCGCGATCGGGATCGGTGACGACGGTGTTCTCTCCGTCGATGATCATGGCCTTGATCTGGTCACCGGCGAGCTCGAGGGCCCGAACCTTGGTGATCCCCTTGTCGAGGTCGATCTCTCGGCCCCATGCCTCGTGGAACTTGGCCTGATTTTCCGGATCAGTGACGGGTTGGAAGCCCGGGTAGTTGTTCGGGATTGCTCCGACGTCGCCTGCGCCCTGGATGTTGTTCTGACCGCGCATCGGATTGATGCCCGTGCCTTCGCGCCCGATGTTGCCGGTCATCAGGGCGAGATTGCACAGGCTCTGGACGTTGTCTACGCCGCAGATGTGTTCCGTGATGCCGAGTGTGTAGTAGATGGCGCCTCGATCCGCCTGAGCATAGAGCAGCGCCGCCTCCTCGATCATCTCGGGGGGGACTTCGCAAATGGTCGAGGCCCACTCCGGTGTGAATTCCTTCACATGCGCGAGGAAGGCCTCGGCCTCGGTCGTACGGTCCTGCATGAAGCCCTCGTCGATCAGACCTTCACGCGCAATCACATGCGCCATTCCGAGGAGCAGGGCAGCGTCCGAACCGACGCGGAGCCGGAGGTGCATATCGGCGTGGTCCACGAGTCCGATCACCCTTGGATCGGCGACGATCATTTTCGCACCGTTCGCGATCGCCTTCTTGAGGCGTGTCGCTGCCACAGGATGGCACTCCGTCATGTTCGTCCCGATGCAGAAGATCACATCGGGCTTTTCCATATCCTTGAGCGGGTTCGACATGGCGCCCCGCCCGATCGTTGCCGCCAGACCGGCGACTGTGGGAGCGTGTCAGGCACGACTGCAATTATCGATGTAACTCGTCCCCAGCCCAGCTCGGACGAGCTTTTGCAGGGTGTACCCCGCTTCATTCGGTGCACGTCCTGACGCGACAGCGTACAGGCTGTGCCTGCCGTGTTCGTTCACAGCCTCGAGGAGACCGTTGGCGGCTTTGTCGAGCGCTTCGTCCCACGAGGCGGGCACGAGTTGCCCGTGATCATCCCGGACGAACGGGGTCTTCAGACGATCCGGGTGATGGACGAAGTCGAAGGCAAATTGGCCCTTCACGCAGAGCGCACCTTCGTTGGCCGGTCCGTCCATCGCAGGCTGAATGCCGACGACCTGATCACCCTTCGTCATGATGTCGACCGCGCAGCCGACGCCACAGTACGGGCAGACCGAGCGGGTCTTTTCGACGGGCTTCTCCACTTCCGCGAAGCGCAGTGCCTTCAGATCACCCAGGGCACCGGTCGGACATGTCTGAACGCACTGCCCGCAGAACGTGCACGACGAGTCCTTGAGCAGTCCTCCGAACTCGGTCGTAATCTGCGTGTCGAACCCGCGGTTCATGATTGAGATCGCGTAGTCGCCTTCCTGCTCGGCGCAGACCCGCACACAGCGGTAACACGAGATGCAGTTGTCGTAGTCCCGCAGGATGAAGGGGTTCGGGTCGTCCGGATGAGAAACGCCCGATTGCTTCCCCGCAAAGCGCCCGGTTTGAGCGTCGTAACGATCAACGAGCGTCTTCATCTCCTGAGAGGCGTATCCGGACAACTCGTCGACGACGACCTCGCGGTTCTCTGAAACCACCATCTCCAGGAGTACCCGCCGATGCATCTCCAGCTTTCCGCTCTTCGTGGTGACCCGCATACCGGGCTCGGCCTTTGTGGTACAGGAGGCGACCGGGTTTCGCGCACCTTCGAGTTCTACGACGCAAAGCCGGCAGCCACCGAAGGCATCGAGCCGGTCGTCATAGCAGAGTGTCGGGATCTCTTTCCGGTGTCGTTCTGCGACCTCGAAGAGAGTCTCGCCTCTCTCGAACGGGACTTCTTCTCCGTCGAGAACAATGGTTCGTCCGGTCGGTTCACTCATCGTGTCGTTCCGCTGTGTAGTCAGTCGCCGGCGACGTGCTTTTGCACGGCATCCGGAAAGTATCTGAGG
>JAKMDG010000041.1 GCA_022428035.1 Longimicrobiales bacterium | reverse complement strand
GCCTTGAGCAGGGGATCCGTGATGGCTCGGCCAACGCAATTCTCATCAAGGTGAACCAGATCGGCACGCTGACCGAGACACTCGAGACGATGCGCATCGCCCGGGAAGCCGGGTACAACAGTGTCGTTTCCCACCGTTCAGGTGAGACAGAGGACACGCTCATCGCGGATCTGGCGGTCGCGACAGGCGCCGGTCAGATCAAGACGGGAAGTGCCAGTCGTACCGACCGGGTCGCTAAGTACAATCAGCTTCTGCGCATCGAAGAGCAGCTCGGCGCCGCGGCTCGGTATCCGGGTCGAGGGCTTTGGGGCTGACCGCGTGAAGCAGCAACGTCGAGGTCCGGGGCGGGGTCGGACGGTCGCGTCCGGGCTCAAGCGCCTGGTCGTGCCGGTCCTGCTCCTCCTGACGGCCTACTACGGCTTCTTCGGTGGCGAATACTCGGTATTCGAGTGGCGAGAGGCTGACGCCAATGTGGTCGAAGAACAGGCTCGCCTTGAGTTGGCACGGGCAGAGATCGAGGCCCTGAAGGTCGAACTCGAGCTGTTGGAGCGTGACCCAGCTACGATCGAGCGCATCGCTCGCGAGGACTTTGGGATGATTCGCGAGGATGAGGTGCTGTACCGCTTCACGGACGGTCACGGCACCGGCCAGCGGGAGGTGCCGCCCGCCCGCTGACCGGCAGTTCAGTCGTCTTCTTCGTTCCGCTCGACTGGCTGCGCTGCCGTGTCCTGGGCTGCTTGTCCAACCTTGTCCAACAAGGCGCGTCCGGCTTTGACAAGCGTACGCGCGTCCCCGTCCCCAATGGCGTCTGACCCCTCGGCACCGTCCGCCAGACTCGCCATGGCGGCTTCCGTGGCGAGCTTGAGGACCCGAGCCTTTCCTTCCGGCGTCGCCACACTGGAGGCTTTCACAAAGGGACTGAACAGATCGATTGGGATCGGGAAGAGCGTCGTCGAGTTGTTCTCGACAGCTACTTCGGTCACCGTCTGGAGGAAGCGCAGCTGCATGGCGACGGGGAACTGCTCGATTACCTCGGCCGCCTGAATCAGCTTGGTGGACGCCTGGTACTCACCCTCGGCGTTGATGCCCTTCGCGCGTCGCTCACGCTCAGCCTCCGCCTGCTTCGCCATCGCCCGCTTCATCTCCTGCGGCAGGTCGATGTCCTTGATCTCGACTCCCGTGACCTCGATGCCCCACGGATCTGTTCCTGCGTCGATGATCTCGCGGACGACCTCGTTGATGCGCTCCCGCTCTGCGAGGAGTTCGTCGAGTTCGGACTGCCCGATCACGGAGCGAAGGGTCGTCTGCGCAAGCTGGCTGGTCGCGAAGTAGTAGTCTTCAATCTCGATCACCGCTTTCGTCGGATCCGCGACACGGAAGTACACGACCGCATTCACACGAACCGAGACGTTGTCTTTCGTAATCGTATCCTGAGGCGCGATGTCGAGCGCTATAATCCGCAGGTCCATCTTTCGCAGCCGGTCGATACCGAACGGCACGAGGAAGATCAGCCCCGGTCCTCTCGCTCGGGTAAGCTTCCCGAGTCGGAAGACTACGCCACGCTCGTACTCGAAGAGCACCCTGAGGCTGGTCATGAGCGCGCCGCCGGCCAAGATGACGGCCGGCACCAGAAGTGCGGTGGGATCCATACTCAGTTTCTCCGGGCGGTGGGGCGGGGCGGTTCGTACCCCGAAGCATGGCCTTGAATCCGCTCATACGCGAGCAGCTGCGAATTCCTTCACCGGGCAGTTGACACGCGTGGAGGGGCCCATGAGCTTTTTCGCCCTTGCCGGAGTAGCTCAGTTGGTTAGAGCAGCGGAATCATAATCCGCGTGTCGGGGGTTCAAGTCCCTCCTCCGGCACTGAGCGAAGACTAGGCGGCCCGAGGGTTCATCCCGCGGGTCGCTTTTCTCTTGGCAGGTGGCAGATGGGTCGTCCTCTTCCCGCGCGAGACACGATCCGACGCCTTGTCAGTGGTCTCTTGACGCTCGGCAGGGTCGGTCTATCCTCGGAGAGTGTCAGGGGCGAACAGCCTTCCAGCGCTCTGCTGCGCCCCTATCGCGTGGTCTAGGACTCTCATTTTCAATAGGTTCCTCATCGGACGGAGGAATCATCCCGCGTGGTGTTCCAGCAAAGATTCGGATTCCCCGGCTCCCCGGCATGACGCGAAGCATGCCGCGCTCGCGTTGGCTGCTCGTACTCGGTGGCGTTGGCCTGGGCCTGGGCCTGGTGACGCTCATGATGCCAGTGCCGGCAGCGGACGTTCGGCCGGCAGGCGAGCCGACCCCGTTCCGCTGGGACGCAGCAGAGATGTTCGCGTTGCTCGAGGCAGAGTTCGATGCGGTTCGGGGCCTGACGCCCGAGGACGCCCGGCTTGCCGCAGACCGGTTCGATGCGTCGGGCGAGGCACTACTCGCCGAAATCGAGGCTGCCGAGCCTCTACCCGTGGAGGCGCTGGCAGCGCTCGCCGAATTGCAGTTCCGGTACGGGGTCCTCGGGGCCGCGCATCCGGGGCTCTTGCCGCGTGCTGAGTCGCTCGTCACGCGCGCCCGCGTCCTTGTCATGCGCACCGCTGCTGGCTGGCCGGCCGAACGGGCGACACACGAGGTGCTCTACCGGGTCGTGTTCGGTGGTCGGGTCACCATGGAGGAGGCTCTGGTGCAGGCCGGTCCGATTCTCCCCGAACTGGTCCCGATCGAGGAGATCCCCAGTGCCACTCCGTTCATCGAGGTGCAGGGTGTTCGTGTGCATTCAGGGGACGTGCTTCTGTCGCGCGGTGGTGCGCCGACCTCCGCCCTGATCGCACGTGGCAGTGACTTCGCCAATACCTTTTCGCACGCCGCGCTCGCCCACGTCGATGCCGAGACAGGTGAGGGTACCGTGGTCGAGTCTTTGATCGAGGCAGGTACCGTGTTGACCACGGTCGAGGAGTACCTGGAGAGCAAGAAGCATCGCATTCTGGTTCTTCGCCTGCGCCCGGACCTGCCGGAGCTTCGGGCCGACCCGCTCCTGCCCCACACGGCCGCGACCGGGATGCTCGAGCGGCTTCGCGCGGAGTCGGTGGCGTACGATTTCGCCATGGACTGGACCGACCCCGAGCGCATGTTCTGCTCCGAGGTGATCTACCACGCCTTCAAAGATGTCGGCCTCGACCTGTGGTCGCATCGTTCAGCGATGACCACGCCCGGGCTGGTGCGTTGGCTCGGTGCTATGGGCGTTCGCGAGTTCCAGACCCTGGTCCCGTCCGATCTCGAGTACGACCCACGATTCCGCGCGGTCGTCGAGTGGCGTGACCTCGAGGCACTTCTGGACTACCGACTGGACAACGCCATCACGGACGCACTTCTCGAACAGGCTGATGCCGGAGCTGACCTCGGCTACAGGTGGTCCATGCGCCCTGTTGGTCGTCTCCTGAAGGGCGCCTCTGTCGTGCAGGTGGCGTCCGGTGCAACGCCGTTCATCCCGGTGGGGATGTCCTCGGACGCTGCGCTTCGTATTCGAGCGCTGGTCGAGATCGTGAACCCGATCGTGAAGAATGAGCTGATGCGCCGGGCGGAGATGTTCGCAACAGAACGGGGGTATCCAGCGCCCTACTGGAGTCTGGTCCAGCTGGCGGGCGAAGCGCTGAGTGCGGCGGGGCCCGAGCTTCATCCCGCTCTGCGCTGATCTCCGGCAGCCGTCCGGTCGTCAGATCACCGTTCCAGCCGAACCACCTCACCCCCCTTCATCACCAGTACTACGTCCCTGAGTGCCGAGATGTCGCTACTTGGGTCACCCTCGACCGCGATGAGATCGGCGAGCAGACCCTCTGCTACACGCCCCCGATCTACGAGCTCGAAGATCTCTGCATTTCCAGCCGTCGCCGTGTTCAGGACGTCTCGGTCCGACATACCGTACGCCACCATCATCTCGAGCTCTCGCACGTTGTCACCGTGCGGGTAGACGCCGACGTCACCGCCGAAGCACATCGTCACGCCTGAGTCGAGGGCGCGCTGAAAGCTGGCGCGCTTCGCTCGGATTCTTGCCGGCTCCGGATCGATGCCCCTCCTCCAGCCGTTGTATTGCGAGATCGCGTCGCCTGCAGCGAGGGTCGGGCACAGGGCGACTCCGAGTTCGCGCATGAGGATGAACGTTTCGGCGGTGCCGCCATCACCATGGTCGATCGTACGAACGCCTGCTCGCGCGGCGCGTTCCATACCCTCAGCCGTCGCAGCGTGCGCTACGACACGCCGCCCTGAGGATTCTGTGATCTCGACGACCAGTTCCAGCTCGGCCTGCGTGTACGTCGGTCGGGCCTGTCCATTCGGTCCCCAGCGATAATCAGCGTACACCTTGATCCAGTCTGCGCCGAGGCCAATCTGGCGGCGCGTCTCTCGGATGAGGTCGTCTACAC
>JAKMDG010000033.1 GCA_022428035.1 Longimicrobiales bacterium | reverse complement strand
ATCTGGAGCCGGTCCGCGCACGGATGGCCGAGGGCGCTCGCGCGATCAAGGTTGCGCAGACCGGCAACCGGGTGACGGTCTCCCGCAACATCTTCATCCCGCTCACGAATCTCTGCCGTAACCGCTGCAACTACTGAACGTTCGCCAAACAGCCCGATTCGGCGGAAGCCCACACCTACACCCTCGACGAAGTCGAAGAGGCTGTGCGTGGCGGGGTCACCACCGGCTGCGTCGAAGCGCTCATGTGCCTCGGTGACAAGCCGGAGGTCGCCTACAAGAGCTACCGCGAGGATCTCGCGCTCCGGGGTCTGCAGACGACCACCGATCTGATCCTCGACGCCTGCAAGATCACTTGTGAAAAGGGAATGCTCCCGCACACCAACGCCGGGATCCTGACGAAGGAGGAGATGGCGCTCCTTCGACCCTACAACGCGTCGATGGGACTCATGCTCGAGACGACGAGCACCCGTCTTCGTCAGAAGGGGATGCCGCACTTCCACGCTCCGGACAAAGAGCCGGCGACGCGTCTCAAGATGCACGAGGAAGCGGGAGAGCTCCAAATCCCGTTCACGAGCGGCATGCTGCTCGGGATCGGTGAGAACGACGACGAACGCGTCAATACGATCTGGGCGATCAAGGACATTGCGGAGCGCTACGGCCACATCCAGGAAGCGATCATCCAGCCCTTCCATCCCAAGCCCGGCACGAAGATGCGCGCCGCGTCGCCCCTCGACGACGATCGCATCATCGGTTGGGTCGCCCTCGCGCGCCTGCTTCTGCCGCGCGAGGTCCACGTACAGGCACCGCCCAACCTGGGCGCCGACATGCTTCCGCGATTGCTCGACGCGGGGGTCGACGATTGGGGCGGGGTATCGCCTGTGACCGTCGATTTCATCAATCCCGAAGCTCCCTGGCCCGCGCTCCGTGCGCTGCGCGAGGACACTTCGAGTGCGGGATTCGAGCTCTTCGAACGGGGGCCGGTCTACCCGGACTGGATCCTCGAACGACCCGAAATGTTCGACCCGAATATCCGGGCGCTGCTGCCTAAATATGCCAACGACGAGGGCTACGCGCAGCGAAACGACCAGTCCGAGGAGGCCACCTGACATGCTGGATCAATTAACCGCTGCCGTGAGTACCGACGTGCGCGACCTCCTGGAGGGCGCCCTCTCGGGAAAAGAGCTCACTAAAGAGGGGGCCGAGCGGCTGCTCGGCGCCCGGGGCTCGGACTTTCATGCTCTGATCGCGGCAGCGGATCTCGCGCGCCAGCGAGACAACGGCGACGACGTCTCGTACGTCGTGTGCCGGAACATCAATTTCACGAACGTCTGCTACGTCGGGTGTTCGTTCTGTGGCTTCGCGCGCCATCGAGACGAAGACGAAGCCTTCGACCGAAGCCACGAAGAGATCCTGCTGAAGTGCAAGGACGCGGTCGATCGCGGCGCGACCGAGGTCTGCATTCAGGGCGGGATCCATCCCGCGAAGACCCATGACACGTATCGCGACATCCTCCACGCGATCAAGGCGGTCTACCCCGATCTTCACATCCACGCCTACTCGCCCGAAGAGATGGACTTCGGACACAAGAAGAGCGGGATGGAGCTCTCGGATTATCTGTCGTGGCTGGTCGAAGCCGGGCTGGGGACGATGCCGGGAACCGCGGCGGAGATTCTCGACGACGAGATCCGCGACAAGCTCTCGCCGAATAAGCTGAAGACCGAGCGTTGGGTCGAGATCATCAAGGCCGCCCACGGCGTCGGGCTCCGCTCGACGTCGACGCTCATGTACGGTCACATCGAGGAGAAGCGCCACGTCGCCGCCCACCTCGATCTGATTCGCGAGATCCAGAAAGAGACCGGCGGCTTCACCGAGTTCGTGCCGCTCGGCTTCATCCACGAGCGCAACCTGCTCTACAACCTGATGGGCTCGCGCCCGGGTCCGTCGATGGACGAAGACCTCCGCATGGTGGCGGTCTCGCGCCTCTTCCTCCGGCCGCACATCACCAATATTCAGGTTTCCTGGGTCAAGATGGGACACAAGCTCGGGCAGATGGCACTTTGCGCCGGCGCGAACGACTTCGGCGGCACGCTCATGGAGGAGTCGATCAGCCGCGAGTCGGGCTCCGACCACGGCGAGAACACGCCGCCCGAAGAGTTCCGGCGCCTGATCCGCGAGATCGGACGCACGCCGGTCGAACGCACGACCCTCTACAAGACGGTTCAGCGCTTCGACGACCCGGCCCTCGACCCGCCCTCGAAGGAGCCCGAGCACCTCCAGAAGCAGCTCGACCTCTCGGGTCCGACCCGCTGGCGAGCCAAGGTCGAAAAGGCCCGCGCCGAAGTCCGCGCCGCGACGGCCTAGCGT
>JAKMDG010000021.1 GCA_022428035.1 Longimicrobiales bacterium | reverse complement strand
ACATGTCGCAGGGCCTGGGACTCGAGGCGGTCCCGTCCGCGATCGGGAACTACCGATATGTCGCACCCTCCAAGCCGGTGGACCCGACCGCACCCGACCCCACGACGTATCCGCGAGATCTGTCGCTCGACCTGAACTACAGCCTCACCTCGAGTCTTCGCGCCTCAGTCAGCGTGAACACCGACTTCGCGGAGGTCGAAAGTGACCAGCGACGCGTCAACCTGACGCGTTTCCCAATCCGCCTCCCGGAACAGCGCGACTTCTTTCTCGAGGGCTCGGGTGTCTTCAGCTTCGCGCCGAGAAGCGGTCCCTCACCCTTCTTCTCCCGACGTATCGGACTCACTCAGGGTCAACAGATCCCGATCAACTACGGGACTCGGCTGACCGGTCAGGCCGGGGCATTCGAGCTGGGCTTCTACCGGATCGGTACGGCCGAGCAGGACTACTACAGTTCGTTCCTCGAAGAAGACGTCACCGTACCGAGCGAAGCGTTCACAGTCGGCCGCATCAGAAGAAAGCTCTGGGAGCAGTCCGCGGTCGGGGCCATCTACACGCTTCGTCAGACCTCGGCGGACGCCAACGGAGTCGATCCGATCGATCAGCACACTGCGGGGGTCGATCTCGATTTCAAGACCCGAAATTTCCTCGGGGACAAGAATCTCGAGATGGAAGCCTTCTTCGCGTGGAATTCCAACCCACGCGGCACCGACGATGCCAACTATATCGAGCTTGGCGTCGACGACCTTTCATCTCACGGCGTCCGAATCAATTACCCGAACGACATCTGGACCGCTCACATCTCCTATCGACAGTTCGGAGACTGGTACAGCCCCGCCGTCGGTTTCGTCACACGCAACAACTTTCGCCGACTCGAGCCCCGTCTGGGCTGGTCGCCCCGAACGCCATCCGTCTCATGGCTTCGCCGGCTCGACTTCTCCGTGCAGTTCCGCGAGCAGGTCAGTCTCAGCTCAGCCTTCCCCGGAGCCGATCCCTACCTGCTTGGCGGACGGGGCGGTACCGAGGAACGTCAGTGGCAATTCAATCTGCTGGGCGTCGACTTCGAGAGCGGAGACGGCTTCGACATTACGGCAACACAGACCTACGAGTACCTCGACAGCGAGTTCTCGCCCAGCGACGGGCTGTCCATCACGCCGGGCAACTATACGATCTGGGAGTATCGGTTGTTCGGGCGTACCTCGGGACGGCGCAGGGTGTCGTTCTTTGGTGGTGGTACCATCGGCGGCTTCTGGGATGGTGATCGGCAGCAGTATGGTGGTCGCGTCAGCTTCCGCCCGAGCCCCGGCATCAGCGTTTCGACGAACATCCAGTACAATGACGTACAGCTGCCCGGCGGCGACTTCACAGCATCGCTCTACGAACTGTCGACCGACTGGAATCCGTCACCGTGGGTCGCGATCAATGGCCAGGTGCAGTACGACGATCAGAGCGAGGTGGTTGGACTCTTTTCTCGGCTGCGCTGGATTGTGAAGCCGGGCAACGACATCTACCTGGTGTACACGCAGAACTGGCGTCGGGAGCTGATCGATATCCTCGACCCCGACAACTACATGTACAACACGCTATCCCGGGGCGGGTCGGTCAAGGTGAACTACACGTATCGGTTCTAGCGAAACTCCAGAGGGTTCAGGGCTTCGCTAGCCCGGAGTTACGCCCCTGCCCTGGAGCAATCCAGTATGTTCGCCGTCCCGCAACGTAAGCGCACCGTTCACCACGACATGCGGAATCCCGACGGGGTACTGATGCGGGTCGTCGAAGCTGGCACGATCGGCGACCGTATCCGGGTCAAAGGCGATGACGTCGGCGTACGCGCCCACCCTCAGCACGCCCCGGTCTTCGATCTGGAGCTTCCGCGCCGGCATCCGCGTCACCTTGTGGATCGCGGCCTCGAGCGTGAGCGACCGGGTATCGCGCACGTAGTGACCGAGCAGTCGCGGGAAGGAGCCATACCCGCGTGGATGGGGTGAGCCTGTCGAAAGTGGACCGTACGGGGCATAGGCACCCCCGTCCGAGCAGAGCATACCAAGCGGGTGAGACAGGATCGTGGCGGTGTTCTCCTCACCCATGCCGTGACCGATCATCCCGACGCCACCGCCGTTCGCCTCGAGGAGTTCCAGCGTGAGGAGGTAGGGATCGATCTCGCGCTCACGCGCCAGATCACCCAGGAGGCGGCCTCGCGCCCATGAGGTCTCGTCGTTTGTGCTGGAGATCTGGACCGAGTTCCAATCCCCGAGCAGCGCCACCTTGTCGCGGGCTGCCATCTCGAGGAGTGATGCCGTATCCGACGCCCGGAGTCTCGCGAGGAAGGCCTCGCTGCCACCGGCTCGATAGCTGCTCGGGAAGAGGTTCGAGAGGCCGGTTGCGTACGCGGTGTACGGATAACGATCGAAGTGCACGTCGAGACCATCGTTGCTCGCACGCTCAATGAGGTGGAGCGCAGCCTCGGCCTTCCAGTAATTCCGTTGGCCCTGCGCCTTGAGATGAGAGATCTGCACAGGTACGCCGGCCACCCGTCCCACATGGAGAGCCTCTTCCACGGCACCGAGCAGACGATCGTCCTCGTTACGCATGTGCGATGCGTACGGAAGCCCAGTCCCGACCAGCACACTGGCCAACGCGACGAGTTCGGCCGCATCGGCAAAGCCACTCGGCGTGTACTCGAGACCGGATGAGAGCCCGACACATCCCCGCCCGAGCTGGTCCTCGAGGATGTCCTGCATCTCCGCGATCTCGGCGGGCGTAGCAGGACGGTCTTCATTCCCGACGACCAGGCCGCGCAGCGCACCATTGCCCACCATCGACGCTACGTTCACTGCCGGTGACTCACGCGAGATACGCTCGACGAATCCTGCCGGGTCACGGAAGTCGATCTCGACACCCCGACGACGCCAGCTGTCGCGGTTCGACTCGAACTGAGTATCGGACCACGGCCCGATCGACCCTCCGTCCTGCCCCACGACCTCGAGCGTGACGCCCTGACGGATCCGGCTCTCGGCGTTCCGGTTCACCAAGAGGTTCATGTCCGCGTGGGAGTGAACGTCGATGAAGCCCGGAGCAATGGCGAGCCCGGTAACATCGAGCTCCTCCCCGCCGACCGGAGCGTCAGAGGTGATCGCGCTGATCCGGTCGCCCGTGATGACGACATCGAGCGCTCCTGGCGACGCCCCTGTTCCAT